>CAXHYW010000001.1:0-27706 GCA_964021475.1 uncultured Desulfobacteraceae bacterium
ATCAAAAAGCCAAAATTCATTTGGCATCAAGGATTTTTTGTATCAGCAGTTAAAAAACTCCATTTAATCCATCCGCAGTTACCTCTTCTTCACAAGTCCACCTGTCGACCATGGCATAGAAGTTGCTCTCTTATTCATTTAAATGCTGAAATTTATAGAACAAGGAAAAAAATTCCCTGTTGCCCGATCTTAAAATTCAGTTTAGTTCCAAAGACACCGATGACAGTAAGAGGAGAGGGAACATGGAAAAATTTACCGAAAAAATCACAGGTTTGCTTCAAAACAAGTTGTCTTTGTATCAGGATCTTCGAAATGTGATTGAATCTGAAAAAAAATATGTTGTTGAAATGGATATGGAGAGTTTGTGGGCGGCCATTGATCAAAAAAAACAATTGGTGTCAGCCATTGAACAACTGATCGAGAATATTCTTGCCCAGTTTAAGGAACAGCTGTACCAGATTGTTATGGACACCGGTTCATTTCAAATGTCCAAACTTATAGATGCATTACCCCTGCCCTTAAGGGCTAAGTCTGAGCTGAGAAGAATCGGGCTTTCCATTGATGAATGTAAAAATGAAATATCATTGATGGCAATTGAGAATAAACGATATATCACAGAGTATCTGACGGTAATTGATGGTATTTTTTCCACAGTGGTGCGCACGACCGTTAAAAAACAATATTCCCATTCCGGCCACATGATTCCGGGCAAAGAGACACACCATTTATTTAATGCAGAGGTGTAAACCATGTCAGGACTTAATTCAACACTCAGCATAGCCAAAACAGCTATCGCTACCCAACAATTCGGATTGAACGTAACCGGCCAGAATATTGCCAATGTAAATAACCCGGATTATAGTGTTCAAAATGCAGACCAGGTCAATCGGAAACCGGCCCAATATGCGGGTTTCCTTTTCGGGACAGGGGTAGACATCAACCAGGTTCGGCAGAGTGTTGATCGCTTGCTTGAAGAGCGTTTGACAGGTGAGCGCTCCACCCAGGCGGCCTTTGAAGAAGAGGAATCCTATATGCGGATTCTGGAGGGATTCTTTGATGAAACCTCCGACACCAGTGTCACCAGTCTTTTAACAGAATTTTGGAACGCCTGGCATGATATTTCGGACAATCCCCAGGGATCATCCGAGCGGGTGTCTGTTTTTGAAAGCGGTAAAAAATTGGCTTCCCGGTTTGAAACCGCTGTTCTGGATATGGATAATTTGTTGGCAGATATCACCACTGATATCAATTCCGCTGTTCAACAGATCAATGCAATCTCAAAACAAATTGCAGACCTGAATCAGGAAATCATCTCCACGGAGATAAACCGCACCGCCAATGATCAACGGGATCAACGAAGTCGTTTGGTGGATGAACTGGGTGAGCTGATCGATATCAATCTCTATGAACAGTCCAATGGCGGAATTACCATTAATGTGGCCAGTGGTTTCGGTCTGGTGAATGGGGTGGAGACGACTGAATTGGCCACCACCAGCACGGATATCATCTGGAAAGGTTCTTCGGGGCAGGGCCAGGTCATAACGGACAAAATTATCAGCGGCAGAATCGGTGGTTTGCTTGAAATGCGGGATGAGATAATCCCCAAATACAAGGCAGAGATGAACGAATTGTCCCGGGAAATGATATGGGCCATCAATTACCAACATTCACAAGGTGCTGGGTTGGAATATTTCAGCAGTCCTGTGACAGGAAATTATGCGACAGATGAAAGCGGCTGGCTGACAAGTTTTGAGTTTGGTGACAAAATTGATAATTCAAAAGATTTTACCATGTGGGTGGAAGACAAGACCAATGTGGACACCCTGTATAGCAAAATCAATATGGACATGGGCCTTTCCGCCGCGCGAATTACCAATTGGCAGGGTGTTTCCCAGGGATCGATTCAATCTATTTATAAATTAACCGTGGTGGATGAAGCGGTTTTGGGTGACAAGGAGGTCATGGAGTCAGATGGGGACGGACTGGCAACGGTTTGGCCATCGGTTGCAACCTCGGGGGTATCCACCACACTTGATCGGGCCATTGCCGAGCAGACCCTGACCGTTTACGGCGGTCCTTCCGGGACCCGTGTCATTGAAGTTAAGGACATCGGTGACGGAGCCAAGCGGTCTGCTGCATCCATTGCGGCTGCCCTGAGCGATGTAGATGGGGTGACGGCCTATGCGTCTGAAACTTCTGCCAGCCTACAGCTGGTTGATAATACAGTACCTGTGCCAGTTTCTCTTTTCCCCAATACCGAGGATGGAGATGAAGTTCAGTATACCCTCTATGTGGACGGGATTTTACAAAAACAAAGTTTTAACCGGGACGCATCCATTGGTACCCTTCAGGAGCAATTTCAAACCTCACTGTTGGCAGCGGTTGAATCCATTAATCAGATCAATGAAGACAAAGACTTGTCTGCCAGTGGACTGACCCTTACAAGCAGTTCCGGAAAAACCCTGGGTATCCAGGATTTTGAAGTCCAGGATAATGCGGGGATTCGCATGGATACCTTTGCAAATTTTGATACCGGTGACAAGGTGACATTTGATATTGATTCAATCACCGTTCCTGCTCCGGGAACAGCAGCCGCCAGCACAACTTCCGTGACGGTGGATCTAACCGGTATTGATACAACAGACGAGGCCAAAGTGTCCCTGGCGTTCACTGCCGCATTGAACACTGCCCTTGACGGACAACCCTTTACGGTTCAACATGACCCCACCACAAATGCTGTCATCCTAAGAACAACAGATGGATCGGCCATTCGATTTCGCAATGGTGCTAATGATACCGGCGATGATGCGGTGGTTGATATTACGGAGTTAGGTGGCAGCTTGACCACATCCGGGGCCGCCGATACGGTCCTGCGGTTTGACAATGCCCCGGGCCCATCGGATCTGGTCCGGTATGATTCTATTACCTTGGCCACTGATTCCATTGGGTTTGTTAGCAAGGGAACGGGTGTGTTTCTTGCTGAAACCACGGGTGTTGGTGTTAAAAGTGGGGTGATTGCAGGAACGGTCTCCATCATCACCGATCCGGGGATGTCCATTCAATCCACCGTGTCCGGGGTGGCTTCTGGGGGGCTTTTTAGCAACATCGAGGCCAAGAAAGGCAGTTCCATTTTAACCCTGGGAGGGGAAGGCGGGTTTTCCGGATTTTCATCTGCGGGTGGAGAAATAATTTCCTTTAAGCTGGATGGTGCCGATATCTCGTTTTCAACCACTGCGGGTGCCGGAACATCAGACCTTCAGATGGCCCAATTGTTTAAGGATGAGATTGAGGCAGACTTGATAACTGCCGGAATAGACGCCAATTATCAGGTCATTATGACCGGCAGTTCCGTATCCGTCATCAAGAATGTGGGCCTGGATGATCCCATCAAGCTGACCAATTTTTCAGATACCGGTGGAAACAATGCCAAGTTAAAGGTTCGGACCGGAACCGGTAATGGTACCCATCAGCCCGAGAATGACACGCTGGATGCAGATCCCTCAAAAACCTACCGGAACTCAACCACTTCGACATTATACGGGGACGAAGGGGTGATCATGTGGGAACGGCTGGATAGTAACGGATTCACAACAGGGGTTTCGGGTCTTATTTCTGTGGAAGACGAAGGCCAGGTTTCTATTGTGGAAAATAACGTGACCACCATGACCTTTGATATCTCCAAGGGCAGTCTGGTTGCCGGCAATACATTGACCGTGAATACCGATGTTGCAGGTAACATAGATCCGGTGGATTTTAGAATTACCGGCCAGGCAAACAGTGTCAACGAACTATATCAGTTTCGGGTTGTTTCCGGCGGGAAGGTGGGTGAATTACCCGCCGCCGGGGATGAGCCCCTGGTAATAGAGTGGTCCAACAGTGTGAAAACCGGTACATTTACCATTGAGGGAGAGGACCCGCCTCAGACTCCCCTGGTGTCGGTGAACGCGGAGGTGGACGGAATGACGTTAAAATTTTATGGCGGCACTTTTCTTAAAGATGATGTATTTACCGTTACCACAGGAGATACCGGCATTCCCCTTTCCGAAAATAGTTCGGGCAAGCCAACCGGTGAGACCCAGTCGGACTGGCACTGGACCCTGGATTCTTTTGCGGACCAATTCAATCATGAGGCGCCGGGTATGAAAGCTTCTGTAACCCTGGACAATCAGCTTACGTTTGAAGCCGATGATAAGTACTACACCATCGAGAACACCCAATATTCAGAGAAAAATGGTTTTGCCGAGGACAATGTAAACATCAGTGTCACTGATTGGAATTTCATGGATTCTGCTGCCACAGATCTTCGGTTCGAGCGGACCGGATCCGGGGAATGGCAGGTGTGGAATGATCCCACCGGTGGGAACCTTCAGCTTTTGCCGCCCGGGGGGGATGATGACGGGTTCGGGGTGGACTTTTCAGGAGATGGTCTGGCCGATATCAGAATCGATTTTAATACAAAGGTTACCGGCGACGGGTATGTGGAGTTTGATTTTCGCCAACGAAGCTCTTCGGACATCGGGTTTGCATTTTCAGATGATGCCTCCTCCGGATCCGGCCTGGTGGCCGCCGCAGGGATCAACACCTTTTTCAAAGGGTATGATGCCATGACAATGGAGATCAATGAGACCCTCAGCGAAACAAAATTTTTAGCGGCAGCCACCATCGACAGTACCACTGGTGTGATCAGCAAGGGGGATAACACCAATGCCCTTGGGCTGGCAGATGTTCAATTCAAGAATAAAGAAATGAAAATCTGGACTTACCAGCGGGGCATTGAGGCACAGTCCAGTAACACAAATGCTTCACTGGACGATTATTTTAATGCCATCATCAGCTCTTTGGGCATAGAATCAAGAAGTATTAAGAATTCAAAATCATTTGCCGATATTATGGTAACGAATATTACTGAACAACGGGATGCCGTTTCGGCTGTTTCCCTGGATGAAGAGATGATTAAACTTATGAAATATCAACATGCATTTTCTGCTGCTTCCAAACTGCTCACCGTATCTGATGAAATGCTTAATACATTGATTTCCATGAGATAACAGGAGATATGAAATGAGGGTACCCAATATCAACACATATTATTCCGCCACTTACAGGCTTGGCAATCTTACGGAGAAATTGAAGAATGCCAACGAAGTGATGAGCACCCAGAAACGGATCAACGAGATTTCAGATGACCCCCTGGGCTTAAGTCAGGTCCTTAGCCTGAAAAACTCAATTGGCAATCTGGAACAGATCGAGCGGAATGTGGTCATGGGAAAGTCATGGTTGGAAGGGGTTGAAAATGCTCTGGACAGTGTGAATAATCTGATCCTGGATGCAAAATCTGAAGCCATGCGTCTGTCCAATGATTCCACCACGGCGGATGAAAGACATGATGCCCTGGAAAGGATGGACAATATTATTGAGCAGATCGTGTCGTTAGGCAACACCCAGGTGAACGGCAGTTATGTGTTCGGTGGTACGGACGTCGACGTGATTCCCTTTACATATGACAAAACAAGTGAACCGAACAAGGTTGTGTATAATGGCAACGGGATTCCCTTTGAGATCCGGACAGATGCTAATTCCGGGGTCCAGGTGGGCCGGGACGGGCAACAAACCTTCTGGGATACCATCGTGGACATAAATGCCACCAACAACACCATTGTTTTCAGAGAAGATAACGGCCACGGCAGTGCATCCCAGAAAGTGATGGAAACCAAAATTCCCAATGGGACTTATACCAAGGAAGAACTGACAATTGTTGTGAGAAATGCCTTGAACGATGCATCCAAGCAGAATGGATATGGCGTACAATATCTGGTTTCCTATGATGAGACCGCCCAGCAATTTGCCATCCGGGAGGATGGCAGTTATAACGGATATTTGAGAACCGAGTTTATGTGGGATACGGGGGGGGAACCCTATGTCAATGAAATTAAAACCTCCAGTCTGATAGATCCCGATGATGTGAATATCAGTACTTTAAACCGGGATGCCTTAACCCTTGGCACCCCGGAACCCTCGGGTAAAGATCCTTTTAAATTGATCTGGGACGGCAGTGCCGGTTGGAATGTGGAAGGCAATCCCGGGTACGTGATCCCGGGGAAAATTTCAGGCACGGCAGACAGCATTGATATCGATCTGGATGAAAGCGGTTTTCCCGATATTTCCATTCGGCTGGATAAACCGGTAACCCAGCAGGGAGAGTCCATTCAATTTGAGATCATTCCTTACAAAGGGGATAAAAGCGTGGGAAATGAAATCGGATTTAAATCAGAAAATCTGACATATTCTCCACCGGTATCTGATAACCGACCCGCATTTATAACGGATATCACCATTACAAGCGGTGGGAATGATACCATCGATTTTGTGGAAATGAATTCCACCGGTGGTGTCAGCGCCACCCTGTCTGCCACCATTACACCCGGAAATTACACGGATATGGATCTGCTTGCCAAGGACATAGAAGCCCAATTGGAAGCTGCCAGTGCCGCCCCCACCGCAGGGGCCAATACCATTGACTATGCGGTTTCCTATGATGTGGAGAACAGCCGTTTCAATATTCGAGAGGATGGTACCAGTTTGAACGAGTTGAAGGTTCTCTGGGGAAATACCTCCACCGCGGCGTCCACAACGGCAGCCACCCTTGGGTATTATCCCATGGACGACACCATTTCCTATCCTGTTTCGGATATCACTCCCATCCACGGCAATATTACCATCAGTACGACAAACAACAAAATAGATTTCCAGGAAACCAATACCGCAGGCGTTGCCACCACAATAGCCGCAATTATCCCCAGCGGGGTGTACAAGGACATCACAGCCCTTGAAACTGCTGTGGAAACCGCCATGAATAATGCCTCGGCCGCATCCGGAAATATTGTCAATTATGATGTTTTCTATGATGAGACCCTTCCATCCCCCCAGTTTCAAATCCAGCGGAGCAGCGGGACCACCCTCACTAATTTCGATATCCTCTGGGCCACCGGTACCAACTGGTCCGAGTCCATTGGCGACACCCTGGGGTATGATGTCTCCTTTGATGATATTGGGGGCGGGGCGGCGATTCATGTCAGTGATGCTCCCCCTGTTTTGCTGACCTTTGACAATACCAATAATATGATTGAGTTTACGGAAACCAACATTAACGGTACGGTGTCTGATGAGATCAGCATTGAAATTCCCTCGGGGGATTATACGGACCTGGATACCGTGGCTGCTGACATACAGACAGCCCTGCGAACGGCTTCTCCCAATGGTGTGGATTACACGGTTGCCTATGATTTTACAGCAGGCAATTTCATGATTAAGGGTAGTGATGCCGACATCAAAGGGTTTGATCTGTTGTGGAAAACGGGTACCAATACCGCAAACACGGCTGCCGGTATGTTGGGGTTCGATCCAGCCGAGGATGATTCGGTCCGTTTTTCGGAAAGTGATCAGGATCTGATTAACCTTGTCGTTGATGGATTGAACAATAAAATTGATTTTAAGGAAATTACCTCCGCAGATGTGGGGAAAACCGTATCCAATCTTACGGCCTCCATCCGGAACAAAACCTATTCCAGCTATGGAGAACTTGCCAGTGAAGTGGAAATCGCATTGGAAGCGGAATCCTTTAAAAATGGGAATAAAATCGATTATTCTGTTTCCTGGGATGATTATACCAAACGATTTAGCATCAAGGAGAACGGTTCTCGGCTTGAAGAGTTTCATCTTCAGTGGCAATCCGGGGAGAATGCGGCGGCTTCCGTGGGAGGGTCTGGCCAGAGTATTGGAACAATATTGGGTTTTGATACCTTTGATGACATTGAAACCCCTTTAAACAGTATGCCTGAAGTGGAATGGGGGATTTTTAATACATTAATTGATTTAAAAACGGATTTAGCAGATAATGATGTGAATGGTATCCAACGGTCCATTGGAAGATTGGAACTCAATTATGACAACATGACCTCCAGGATTGTGGATACGGGGATGAAATACAGCCGCCTTCTGGTGAGGGAAACCATCACCACTGAAATCAGTTTAAGCCTTACCGAGCGGAAAGGCATGATAGAGGATGTCGATATCGTTGAGGCCGTCATGAATCTCAAAAGTATTGAAACTGCCTACCAGGCAGCCTTAAGTTCTACCTCAAAGGTGTTGAACTTAAGCCTTGTCGATTATCTGAGATAGGAAATTAAAAGAGATGCTTGTACTTAGCAGAAAAGTAGGGGAAAAAATAAAAATTGGTAAAGACATCGTGATCAATATCCTTAAAATCGAAGGGGGCATTATCCGGGTTGGCATTGATGCACCCCAACGGATCCCTATTTTAAGAATGGAAGTGTTTGAAAAAATTCAAAATGAAAATATTGAATCTGTATCCAGAAAGACCGATGAGATCACAGATGCAATTGAGCTTATTAAAAATAAACTTCCTAAGGAGTGAGTAGATTGAAAATTTTATCCAGGAAATTTGGTGAAATAGAGATTGATGATGATAAAATTCTGGTGATGCCGGAAGGATTGCCTGGGTTTGACGGGTTTGAAAGATTTGTCCTGCTTGAGGACCCGAAAACAGCACCCTTTTGCTGGTTTCAATCCGTTGACGAGCCCAATCTTTCCATGATTGTCATGAATCCGTTTTTGTTTAAACCCGATTACGAACTGGATCTGGATGGATTTATCGGAACCCGGGACTGGGAAAACACCACCCCGGATGATTTGATTATTTATGTGGTGGTGAATGTATCGGAAAAAGAAAACGAAACAAAAATTACAGCCAATTTGATGGGGCCTTTAATCATCAATCAGAAAAACAAGGAAGTGATTCAGGCGGTTATTTCAGATACCACCTACTCACATCAGCATAATGTGCTAACCTCTTCCTAAATCGATATTTAAGGATGTTTAAGGCATGGTACTCAGTATAAAAACCGACATACCGGCACTGATATCAACCCGCCATTTTAACCGGACCGAAGAGGGTATTTCCTCCTCCATAGGGCGGTTGTCAAGCGGGCTTCGCATCAATAAAGCCGCGGATGACAGTTCCGGAATGGTCATTGCAGACAGCCTGACCTCCCAGGCCCTGGGATTGGGCCAGGCCATCCGGAATGCCAATGATGCCATCTCCATCGTTCAGGTAGCGGATGCAGCTCTGGAAGAGTCCATTAATATTTTAAATACCATTAAAGTGAAAAGTATCCAGGCGGCCCAGGACGGTCAAACCCTGGAAAGCAGAACGGCCATCCAGTCGGATATTCAACACCTAATTCAAGAGCTTGATAATATCGCCAAAACCACCTCCTTTAACGGCCAAAAATTATTGTCGGGCGGGTTCTCTGACAAGTCTTTCCAAATAGGTGCCTATTCAGGGGAGAAGATCGGTTTGTCCATTGGATCTGCAACTGCCGGCAAGATCGGTCACATGACCACCGGTGATATTGTTGTCCACGACGGCGGGGAAGGGATTGCCTATCTGGGCATAAAAGGGTCGAAAAGCCAAAACATTCATGAAATCCAGCCGGTTGAACTGACCTATGATAATTCTCCTGAACACGGCATGGGCGCATTGGCAGATGCAGTCAACAAAATGAGTGAAATCACCGGGGTAAGGGTCACGGCATCTGTCGAGACGGCAATGGACGGCAGCATACAGCCCGGTATGACCGACATGGATTTTTCCATTAACCGTGTCAAGTTAGGCAGTTTTTCCGTGGTGTCAAATGATGCCGACGGATCACTTATAAAGGCCATTAATAACAAAACTGTTCTCCACGGCGTGAATGCCTCTGTTAACGACAATGGCGGACTTGTATTAACCTCGGTTGACGGAAGGGGGATATGGGTGGAGCCGGAACCGGGCCGGGGAACGGGGATTGATGCTATTTTCAAAGGGAAAAATTTGACCACACTGGGAAAACTGACGGTTCAGGGAAGCGGTGCCGGTATGTTTGAGGTCCGGGATCTGGGGGGGGGAGAACCCGTGGCCCTATCAGATACAGGGCTGAATATCAAAACAGATGCCCTGGTCGAGCGGGATTCAATTTTAACCGCAGGATCCGTCCTGACAAAAAATTCTGTTTTGAATTCACCTTGGACGGCAGATCAGACGCTTTCCGGGGATCGTTTTCAAGAGGCCATTCCCATTGAAGAGCAGACCCTTATGGGAAAAGGATCAGTTCTCGGTGAGGAGTCCATATTGCTTACCAAAAGCGTTCTGCCGGATACCATTTGGGTGAATGGTATGGGCAAGACAGATTCCGAAAGTCTCATAAAAGAAGGGTCCATTCTTAGAAAAGACAGTCGCCTCGGGGCAGGAACCCAGATTCCTGCGGGTAATATCATCAGCGCCGGTACCCTGTTCAAAGGGGATGCCGTCATTGCGGCCACCCAGGCGACCATAGCATCAAGTCAGGTAAAAGAAGATTCCATCCTGGAAACTGACACCGTGATCGCATCGGGAAGTATCCTGAAAGGGACCGCTGTTGTGGACGGGTTGGGTCCCATGACCGGCAGTGCCATGGTTCGTGCCGGTTCTGTATTGACAGCCGGATCTATCATTGCCTCGGGCACTACTCTCCGGGGAAATGCCACCATTGATGCGATTAATAATACAACTGGTATCTACACTATTACTGCCGGGTCAACTCTTGCCGCTAACACCCTGTTTTCATCGGGCACCACCCTGGGTGGTAATGCACAGGTCAACCAGATTGTCACCACCGGTAATTATGTTTTGGCCAATAATTCCATTCTCAGGAACGGGTCGGTGATCGGGTCCGGCACTGTTTTGACCGGAATTGCCACCATCAATGCAACGGGATTGACCACGGGGTCCTATGATCTTGCTATCGGGTCCACCCTGAGGGCAAATTCCATCATCGGGTCCGGCACCCTGTTGTCGGATGCGGCGGTGGTGACGGCCACAGGTCCCACCACCAGCCCCTATGTTCTGACGGCAACCTCCACGCTCATGGCCAATTCCATTCTGGGGTCTGGTACGGCATTGACCAATACTGCCGTCATCAATGCCGTGGGACCCATATCTAATAACTATGTGGCGGCAGCAGGATCTACCCTGGCACCTAACACGGTTCTTGGCACCAGCACCATTATTCGAGGCACTGCCACTATTAATGCCATCCCTGCCACGGCCAATGCCGCAGATACCATCAGCCTGGCCACGGGCACCCTCCTGGAAAACAATACCTTTATTGGTGTGGGCAGTTCCATTACCACCAACCTAGGGGTTCGAAACGGGCCCTTTACCATCGGGGCGGGGGGGGAGACAACCACCATCGGGCCCCAGATTTTTCAATTGGAATTGGGTTCCATAGCTGCCGGATCGGTTCTGGCCGACACGTCTGTTATCGGCACTCCTGTCGTTTCCCTTCAGGCGGGAATGAATCCCGCAGCGCCCATGACCCTGACCGCCGGATCCATCCTGGCCAATAACACCAGTCTTGTGGCAGGATCCGTGGTTGGTCCCCAGGGTATCAGTTTATCGGTCAACATGAATCTGGCCAACCCCATGACCTTGAATCCGGGTTCAACCATTGCCAACACCTCCAGTCTGGCAGCAGGATCCCAAATCGGTGCCCAGGGGGTTGAATTGTTTGTGGACATGCTTACCACCGGTGTCATGGCGCTTGAAACTGGTTCAAATCTTGCCAATAACAGCCAGCTTGCAACGGGATCAACGGTTGGGGCCAATGATATTGACCTGGCATTGGATCTGACGCTCACCACGGGTGCCATGACCTTGCGGTCTGGCAGCACCATTGGAGCAAACAGTGTCTTATGGCAGGGCTCTGTCATCGGCGCCAACGGGGCGCAATTGAATACTGGCATGGTAACCGGGACCCTCATGACCCTGGAAATCGGATCTGATATGGGTGCCAATACCATTTTGAATACCAATTCAATTATCGGCGCTGATGGTGCAAGGCTCCTGGCGGATCTGAATGTCGGGGCGGACATGACATTGGCTGCAGGCTCCAGCCTTTCCAATTCAAGCATTCTGGCCTCAGATTCCCTGTTTTCCAATGACAACCTGACCCTGGCCGCTGCCATGACCCTGACAGAGGATATGATGCTTACGGCGGGGTCAAAAATGGGAAGCAATAGTACGATTCAATACGGATCCTATATCTGGGCGGATGCCACCCTGATCTCCTCCATGACCCTGAGAGATTCGGTTACCCTTGCCAGCGATATGCGTCTGTCATCTGATTTGATTCTGGGAGTCGACTCAACCCTTGGGGATAACTCTCTATTGATTGAAGGGTCTTCTATCTATCTTTCTTTGGAGTTGCTCAGCACCATGGAGATGACGGATGAGGTGATCCTGGATTCCGGGTCTCAAATATCTGAAAAGGATACTTCCCTCATCCTTTCCGGTACATGGGTCGGCGGACGGGCTGTGCTTTCGGATGCCTTGGTTCTAACAGATGATTTTACACTCTCCAGGGGATCTGTGATTGGGAAGGAATCCATTTTGAAAAATGGATCAAGCATTGGCGGGATGGTTGAAACTGCATTTACCGAACAGGTGAGCAAGGACGGTGAAATGAGTATTGGACAGGGGTCTGTCCTTGCCAGGGGAAGTCTTCTTGTCAGGGATACGTTTCTGACCAATGATATTGTTGCATTGGACGGCACGCGGTACAGACGGGGGAGTTTTCTTGATAGCGATCTTGTGGTTGATGAAAATGTAATATCCCAATCCATGACCCTTGGGCCTGGGTCTGAAATCGCCCCGGGCAGCCTGTTAAATACCAATTCAGAAGGGCAATTTGTGGCCACGGAAACAAAGGATATCCAATTGTCAAGACTCTCTGATATCGAGGTTCTTACCCGGGAAGGGGCACAGCGGGCCATCGGGCTGGCAGATGTGGCAATACAAGATCTTGATGCCATACGGTCAAATCTTGGATCTGTCCAGAATCAACTGACCTCAGCCATTGCAGGGATCACAGCTGCCAAGGTGAATATCTTTGCCTCGGCTTCCTCCATCCGGGATGTTGATTTCTCCGACGAGATTCAAAACCTGAAAAAACTACAGATCCTCTCTGAAGCCGGTAAGTTTTCCCTATCCAGCTCAAACATCCGGGCTTCTATGCTGATCAGCCTGCTTACACAGACTGGTCAAAAATAATGCCTGACAGCTCCACCATTTTTTCCCTGATGATCAGAAGCTCTTCCGATGGAATCTGCCGAACCATCTCGTCTGTTTGCCGGTTCTTTATTTCAACCACCACCTGATGATTCAGCTCTTCCCGAATGGAAAATCCGATATTTGTCTGGAGATCATCCATGTATTCATTGAGTTCATCCACCAGTGCTTTGGTTTCTTCTGTACCCAATTTTGATTCATCGGTTGCTTTTTTTTCTGTCTTTTCCGCCTGTTCAACCAGTCGCAGGGGCTGTATGTTTTCTGGGCCTACTTGGGAAGTTGTTGCATCAATTACTTGGGGTGATGCTGTCACTTGACCAACGGTGTTGGGTGTTGCCACATTATTGATATTATTGATATTCATATCTCCCTCCTTATTAATTCCTGAAATTAATGACCTTGGACTGGTCTCGTTGTGATTCAGAGGATCCGTACGCCGTCATCATCTGCTTGCCTTTCGTAACTTTTTTAATACTGTTTTCCAATCCGATTTTATGTGTTTCCACTTGTGACTTGAGCATCTTGTTCTGGTTCATCAGCAATACAATGCGGTTTGTTACTTCTTGTAACAAGGGGATGTTCTCTTTTGTTTCCATTGCTTCTGATTCCATTAAAAATAGCGCCAACCGTTTTTTCAGGTCAGAAAATCCGGCTTTTCGTTGGGCAATCTGCTCTTCCAAATCCGGCAGTATCTGGGTAGCAAACACATCAATATGAGATTGCTGTAGTTCATCCAGTTTGTCCAATGCGGTTTTGATCTGTTCGAATGCTATTTCCATTCTATTAATCCTTATGCCATGTATTCGTTGTTCATGCCGGTCAGACAGAGATAGAACTGAATCGTTTGGTGGCTCCGGTGCTGCCATATCCTGAAACTGCTGTGGGCCGACGGCTTTGTTGGATGGGCTTCACCACCTCCACCTGGCCGGCTTTGGTGGATTTCCCCATGACATCTGTTTCCCAGATGTCCTTTAATTTTGTGATATAGACTTCAGTTCTGTCAAGAATCTGAACGGTATTGGTCAGGGAAACTTTTGGTAGTTCCGCAAGAATCGCCGAATAAAGTCCCCTTAGAAATAGGGTACTTTCATCCTGCATTTTCGGATTGAGCGAGGCATTCAATTCAGAGATAATGGCAATGACCTTGCTTAAATTCTCCCCCCGTTTTTGAATATTATTTTCCTTTATCCCTTCTTTGGTTAATCGGATACGGTCCAATGCGCCTTTATACAGCAGGAGGATTAATTGTTCCGCTTCCATGCCGTCATAATGGTTGTTCAAATAGGTGTTTACCTGGGCAATTGCTGCCATTTATACCTCCTGAATTAGGTCGTGGTTCTAAATCAAAAAAAAGTGTTAATGAATGGAATATACCCCATGGTGGGTCAGTAATTCATTATTCCGTCGTTTTGTTGAAAGAGTCTATCATGGACTGCATATATGAAGACTCTGAGTTAATCTGCCGGACAAAAGAATCCAGTCGCACAAAATCGTTGGTCATTGTTTGATACCGTTTATCCAATAGTTCTGTGGCCTTTAAGATATCCTTGTTAAGTCGCTCCATCCTTGTTTCCGCTTCAGAAATTTCCGTGGAAACAATCCCGCTCCTATCGACCATGGCGGTTATTCCGTCATTGATGATATCTCCCATTCCCGTGATGCCTGCATCCGTGTCTCCGATAAACAGAGCGGCCACTGCATCCGGATTTGATGCCAGGGTCTGATCAAGGAGATCTTCGTCAAACCCCATGGTACCGTCCCGGTTTATTTCAAGGCCGATATCTGCCAGGCTGCCATATTTGGATGAGGTATTCATCGAGGTGCTCATCAAGGTTTTAAGTTTCGTGAGCATGCTCTTTGCCGTGTATGATTCCGACAAGGGGTTTTCTTCTGTTTCTGTTGTTGTATTTTCCGTTTCATCGGTTTTTGTCGTGCCTTTGATTTCATTGACCAGGTCATTGAACTTGCTTACCAGGGAGAGAATGGTCTCTTTGACGGTATCGGTGTTTTTTTGGATGCTCACCGAGGATTCACCGATTTTTTTCAGGTTCAGGGTTGCACCGGAAACCACGTCGGTGATGGCGTCGTTTGTTTGACGCTGATAGGAGATTCCGTCAATGGTAAAATGGGAATTCAAGGACTCTTCGTTTGCTCCGTTCACCTCAGTCATGGGAAGATTCTGGATGGAAATCCGGTGGTCTTCTCCAGAGGTTTTTGAGGTCAATGTGAGCCGGTAGGAATCGGTTCCAACCCCGGTATCAACGATCATTGCTTTAACCCCTGGATTATCCGAGGCTGAATTGATTAACTCCGCGGTTTCCTCGTAGGTGGTACCCGGGGGGATGCTCAGGAACATGGGCTCTTCATCATCGGCGCGGCTGATACTGATAATGGAATCTGTTTTGATGTAATCAAATCCAGAAATGCTGATCTGGGAATCGGCACTGTTTCCCCCGTCTGCCGCTGAAAGGCGAAGGTAATATTGGTCTCCATTTTTTTGTACACTGGCAATGACAAGAGACTGTCCTCCGGCTTTCTCGTTGGCATCAGAGGTGTTGATGGCATCTGCAATATCGGCAAGGCTGAGCCCTGAATCAAGGCTGATATTAATAGATTGCTGGTTGCCGGCGGCCCCATACAGAATTTCCATGGACTCGGCTTGGGTGGTGACGGGGGCTCCGAGATCGGTGATGCCCGTTTCCGGCTCCTTAGAAATCAATGCGTCCGGACTTTCCACCCCCACGGTCTGCCAGGAGTTGTAACGGGCTTTTTGGGTCACCTCCAGGGAAAAACTTGCGGCGGAAATTCCGTCATTTACCGTTGCCGATGCAATTTCTTCATCGGTCACGGTAACGGTATTTTTCAGAAAATCGGATTCAAGGGAGAGAGAGAGGGCATCGGATTTCATGGCAAACAGTTTTGCATTCACGCTGTTATAGGCATCAATCTCTTTTTGAAGTGATGTTTTTGTGTTTTCTTTGCGTGTTATCTGGGTCTTATCGACTTCTTTTAGCTGATCTAAAATGCTCTGAAGCTCAAGTCCTGATCCCAGTCCCAATGTTGTGATTGAGCCTGTTGCCATGGCATCCTCCCTTCTTCTATCTTTATGGGTGTGTAGCTTTTATTCATAGCTTAAATACTATTATCGGATACTGGCACAAAAAACATAAGAAAAAAAGCCCCGGAAAATTTTTTCCGGGGCTTTTGTGCCAGACCAGGGCCTGGGTTAAATAGTTATGTTGTCAAAAATTGCCTATTGGAGTAAGCTCAGTACACCCTGGGCGCTGGCATTGGCCTGGCTCATGGCAAAGGTACCGGCCTGCTGCAGTACCTGCATCTTGGTGAAGTTGGCAGATTCTTCTGCAAAGTCAACGTCACGGATACTGGATTCTGCCGCGGACACATTTACACGGGTGGTGGAAATGTTGGCAATGGTTGAACTCAACTGATTCTGAACAGAACCCAAGTCAGCTCTGTTTTTGTCCAGATCTTTGAGGGCCGCATCCGCTACCGCAATGGCAATCTGTGCATCCTCCTGGGTGAGAACACTCAGGTCGGACAGCCGGTTGACTTCCGATTTGCTGGCTTCTGCCGTTGCAAAGTCACTGGAGGCATCGTTGGGAGCCAACTGGGTGCCAGCGGCCATGACAGATCCGTTCTGGAGGGTCATGTCAGAGGTCAACGTGGTGTTCGCTCCTACTTCAACAGCATCTTCCAATATGGTGCCCGCAGTAAAGAGAGTACCGTTCTGGTCGGTGATGTCGGTGGTCAGGTAGGTGTTTTCCGCAATCACACTGCCTGCCGCCAGGGTGGATCCTGAAGTCAGCAACATATCTATATCAGCGGAAACCGTCTCGTCATTGGCCAGGGTGATAACCCCCCCGATCTCTGAGCCGCTGGTGAGCACAGAACCGTTAGCCATGGTGGACCCGGCTGCCAAGGTAAAGTCTGCGGTCATGGTGATGTCTCTATCCAAGTCTATCTTCCCGCCCACCGTGGAATCCGCTCCAATGGTGAAGGCGTTGTTCACAACCAGCTTGGAGCCTGATGCGATATTGGCGTCCGACTGGAGGGTCATATTACCTTTGATGGTGATCTTGGCCGCCACATTGGAACCGTTGGCCAGGGTGGAATCATCAATGAGCTTGGATCCTGCCTGGAGGGTCATGTCCTGATCCAGGGTAAAGTCCTGACCGGTAGTAACCTCGGCTCCGACGAAGGAACCTGTTTTCAGGGTACTGCCGCTGGCAACAATGGATCCTGCCTCGAGGGTCATATCACGGGAAAGAGTGGTGGACCCGCTGGTGCCGAATTTGGCCCCAAGGGAGGAACCTGCTTTCAGGGTACTTGAACCTTCGAGAATGGATCCGGCCTTCAGGGTCATGTCATCATCAAGGGTTTGCTGTTTATATGCAGTCGTAACATCCGCAGCAAATGAAGACCCGTTATCAAGGGAGCTGATACCCTTGAGTTTGGATCCGGTATTCAGGATCATGTCGTTCACTAGGGTCGTTTGAGCACCACTGGCGGTTGTAACGTCCGTACCAATGAATGAGCCTGTGGCCAACGAATTAGACCGTCCTGCTGCTGAGGTTAGCTTAGATCCGGAATTCAGGGTCATGTCGTTGGTCAGGGTAGTTTTACTACTGCTTGTTGTAACATCTGAGTCCAGATAGGATCCTGTGGCCAGTTTGCTGGAGGCTGAGTTTCCAGCACTGTCTAATATGGATCCGGCCTTCAGGGTGATATCCTCTGCAAAGGTGGTGATTGCCAGGCCTGTGGTTTTGACATCCGCACCAAAGTTAGAGCCTGCACCCAGAATAGTGGCATTAGATGCAGTGGCACCAAGGACACTTCCAGCCTTCAGGGTGGTAATCCCGCCGGCTGTAAGGGTCTGGGCATTGGCTGTATCCGTGGTATAGTCCTGGGTCAGGGTTCCACTAACAGAGAAAGTTGTACCGGATGTAACGTTGATGTACTGACCTGCAGCCAGGGTGGTTCCGGCTTTAAGCGTGGAGCCTGAAGCAATTGTTGAGTTGTTGGTTAGAACACTGTCTTCAGTGGAGGTATGTACCCCGGATGCCAGGGTGACATTAGAGGTTACAACCGTTCCCTTGCCAATGGTGGAACCTGATCCCATGACAGAACCGGCTTTCAGGAGGCTGTCCTGGATCGTTGCTGTGGTGGTTACACCAGATGCCAACAATACATCCCCACCAACCACTGAATTGGCAGCAATGACCGAACCTGATCCTATTGTGGACGTGGCTTTTAAAAGGCTGTTTCCCACAGTGGTGGAGGTTGATCCTTCTTGTAGTATGGTGGTCCCGCCCACGATTGAACCTGCTGCAATGGTGGAACCTGATCCGAGAATAGATCCGGCTTTCAGAGAACTATCTCCTGTGGTTGAGCTGGTTGCACCGGATTTTAGTTCAATATCTCCTCCAACAACGGAACCGGCTGCGATTTTGGAGCCTGAAGCGATGATGGATTTAGAGGTGAGGGTGCTGTCCCCCACGGTCTGGCTGGTTGCAATACCTGAATTGGTGATAAAATCACCCCCCAGTGTGGTGTTGGCTGCCACAGTGGTGTTGGCCTTGAGGATTGAATCCTCCTTGAGCAGGCTTTCTCCCACGGTTTGGGTGGTATTGATGCCAGATGCCATGATCACATCCCCGCCCAATACGGTATTGGCGGCAATCTCTGTTGCGCTCTTCAGGATTGAGCCCTCTGCAATGAGGCTTTCTCCGGTGGTGGAAGAGGTGTCCTGAACCTGGACCGTGTCTGTAATGTCAGACCCGCTTGCCAGTTCAGAGGTGGCGATGAGCACGGAGCCTGTGGCAAAGGTGGAGTTCTGGCTGGTGATGATGTTTGAGTTGCTGATATCATCTCCGGTCATGGCCTGACCAGTGGTCCAGCCTGCAGACAGAGCTGACTTGTCAGCGAGAACAGAGCCTGTTTTCAGGTTGGATTCCATGGTGGTCTCACCTGACGCTCCCTTGGTTTCCAGATCGCTGGTCAAGGCGATGGCTGAACCGCCGCCAACGTTGTTGACCACAATTTCACTGGAGCCGGTCTGGTTGAGTGTGACAAAGCCCACGGTGGTGAGTTCGTCATCGCTTTGCATCCGAAGAACTGCTTTGGTGGCATCTCCACCTGTTAGGTCGTTTGCAGTTGCGCCGGTTTCTACCTTGATGGCCCTGTTGTCCGAGGAGGTCAGGGTCAAAATACCCGATGCGTTCACCGAGGCCACAACGCCGTGACCGGAGGTCTTAGAGTTGATGGCTTTAACCAGGGAGCCGCTGGAATCGTTTGTCTGTACCTCAATGGCACCAATGGTTTCTCCGTTGATGCTGAAACCCTTGTCTGTTGTACCGGCCGCAATATTCAAAGCGGTCTCACTTCTCACGGTTGCAGAGGCAGAGATCCCTAAGCTGTCACTGAGAAGATTTATGGCGTCGGCCACGGCACCCATGCTGTGTTCCCTGTCGATGGAGCCTTCGGTCAGGGACACATCCACGGACTTGATGTTGAAATTCTTGTTCTGAAGATTACTGAAAATACTTAAGTCCACAGTACCGGCCTGACCGTTCTGGAGGGTCAGCTGGGTTGTGGTGGTGTGACCGATCTTGGTGGATTCCGAGCTTGCAATGGAAATTCCTACGGTCTCTCCTGAATAGGCGCCAATCTGAAATTGTTTGTTGGTGAATGCACCGGAAAGGAGCTTCTGATTATTAAAAGATGTGGTCTTGGCAATGATGTCCAATTCTTCCATCAGTTTGTTGATATCAGCCTGGATGGCAGATCTTGATTCAGTGGTTTGACCGTCCTGTGCTGCCTGGATACTTTTGGTTTTGATTGTGTTGATGATGTTGATGGATTCGTCTAGGGCCGCATCAGCGGTCTGTACAATATTGATACCGTCATTGGCATTTTTGATAGCCTGTCCAAGACCATTGGCCTGGGATCTAAGTGAATCGGCAATGGACATGCCCGATGCATCGTCGGCAGCCTT
This sequence comes from uncultured Desulfobacteraceae bacterium, assembly GCA_964021475.1. Taxonomy (GTDB): domain Bacteria; phylum Desulfobacterota; class Desulfobacteria; order Desulfobacterales; family Desulfobacteraceae; genus NBML01. The sequence continues at coordinate 20,181 of CAXHYW010000001.1, forward strand.
GTTGATTCTTAAGCCGGATGACAGTCTTTCAAGGGAGCTTGAAAGGGCGTTGTCATTTTTGATCATGTTTTTGTGTGCGTTCAGAGATGCGACGTTGGTATTGATTCGAAGTGCCATGTTTGTTCCTCCATGTTGTGTTGTTCCCGGGAATCCTTTCCCGGACATTTTGCATAAAAAAAAGTTAGTTTGTAGCGTTAGCTCAGGGGCTACCAGGATCACCTCCTTTGTCCTGAATTTCTAACACTAAAACTAAGTATCGGATCTATTTCAAAATTCTTTAAAAAAATAACTTAAGGTTGCGTTTTTTTTTCCCGACTGTAATTATAAACTCCCAAGTGAGGAGAAATGGTTATATTCAAATGGAGAACGGGTTGATGGGCGTATCGGAAAAAACGGTTTATGGGAAAAATATATCCCTGTTAAAGAAAAATCATCCTTCGGCGTGGAGTGCTCTCATCATGGCGAAAGAGACGGAAAAAAAGATGTCTTCCCATGAGATAGAGTTGATTCATGCTGATAATGACAGACCCAATCTCCTGGCGAAGGATGCACAGGGTGAAACCGTTCTGATCCATGATGAAGAAAATCCCGGCAGTGAATCTGAATCTTTTATTTCAATGTTTGAACAAGACTCCACTGGGGTTGTATTGGTGTTTGGGATGGGACTGGGCTATTTGCCCCTTGAATTGTTGAAACAGAGAAAAAAACTTCAGTATGTTTTCATTTTTGAATTGGATCCTGAATGTTTTAATATTGCCCTGGCGCATATGGATCTTACCCCCCTTTTTGATGATAAGCGGGTGATCCTTTCCATCGGATATCCGGAAAATGTTGCCGGGTTTCTTAGACCCGCAAAACGCGCCCTGATGCTGGAAGATATCCATACCCACAAGTTTGCGCCGTTGTTTCAACTGAACGATGCCTATGAAGATCTTGCTTCGGTCGTTTTTGATCTTGTCAGCGAGTACAATATTGAGGGTGCCACCCAATCCCTTCACGGAAAAACTTTTGTTGAGAACAGACTAAAACATCTCACCTCCATGCACCATGACAACCGGTTGGAACAACTTGCAGAAAAATATAAAGGTGTTCCGGCTTTGATCATAGCTGCCGGTCCTTCTTTGGATAAAAATATCCAGGAGATTAAAAGGGCTGTTGGTAAAGCGGTTCTTATCTGTGTGGATACGGCCCTTCCTGCGCTTTTCAATCATGGTATAACGCCCGATTTTGTAACATCAATAGATTATAATGCGCCCACTTATGAAAAGATAGCCGATCTGGCTTTGGATCCGAGGAGCCAAGGGATTAATCTCATCTGCACCTCATGGGTGGCGACCACGGTTTCAAAAATTTTCCCAGCCAGGGATATTTTCTGGGCGTTTGGCGAGACCCCTTTTGAAAATTGGATCAACAGGTCTCTGGGCGGGACCATGAATATCGGGGGCGCCGGAACAGTGGCTCATTTGAATTTTTTATCGGCCAAAATATTGGGATGCGATCCAATTATTTTTGTGGGGCAAGACCTTGCATACTCTTACAGCAAAGAGCATGCTTCCCAGGTGGTCTTTACTGGGACCGAATCCATGGAAAAGATTTTGGAAGATGCTGTCTGGGTAAAAGGGGTTAATGAGGCGCAGGTGCCCACAACCCGTGGAATGCACAGCTACAGAATTATATTTGAGCAATGGATAGAGCAGTCAGAGATCCGGACGGTTAATGCCACCGAAGGCGGGGCATGGATAGAGGGGGCTGAACATATGTCCCTTTCCCGGGCCATTGATTTGTTTTGCAATGATGATATCAGTATGAATATTGAGACTGCTCGTAAAAGGAGGGATCCATCCAAAACTATGGTCTCCATGCTGAAAAAAGTGGAGCAGGCTGAAAAGACAATCAAAAAGGCAGAAAAGCTTGCCGATTCGGTTTTAAAGGAAGTCCGTAAACTCAAGGGGAAAAAAAGGGGATTGACCCGTTTTAATGTACTTCCCCATAAGTTCCAAAATCAGATTATCACCCTGGATTCTTTATATAATGAATCTGATAGAAATTCATTATGGGAAATGTTTAATGAGATGACCATGGAGGGGCTCAGGCAGGATGAGAGAGATAAAAATGAGATCGAAAGGCTTGAAGATGTGCCGGAAAAATATTTGGAGTGGCTCTCCAAAAATGTAAAGCGAACCGACCGGGTCAATTTAATCAGGCGGGATAATTTGACTGATTTGAAAAGCAAGCTCAATTTTTTGGTTTCTTTTTATGGTCAAGAAAAAAAAATATCGGGGCAGATGGAAAACGGTAGTCAGGACCTGTCCGATGTGCTGTCACTTGCAGAACTCTATTACCAAAATGGTGACTATAGGCTCCTGGATCATTTTTTGAAAAAATACACAGGGGAAGACTCTGCGGCCATTTGTTTTTATCGGGGTGTGATTTTATTGTATCGAAGGGGGTATGGGAAATCAGATCACTATTTCAACCGGGCTTTAACCCTGGATGGGGCATATAAACAGAAAATTGATGCCAAGCGGCGGGAAATGTCTGATTATTACTATGACTGGGCCCTGACAGTTCCCTTTGATGCTCTGATTGGGCTGGAAAGCAAAACCGGTCTCCACATGCGTTTAAAGGGAATAAAATGTTTTCCTGGACATGAGCTTTTGAAAGACGGATTCAGGGAGCTTGCCAGGATGGATTTTGATAAAGTTCTGGACAACATTAAGCAGGGAGAAGGTGGGAATCTTCTCTTTATCAAAGAAACTCTGAACGCCTGGGTTGAGTTATTAATGAATGAAGATGTGATTCATCAATGCATACCAGAGGACCTTGAAGCAGCATTCTTCCGTCATTTGGGTAAGATCTTGCTGGATGAAGGAAAGCATGACAAAGTCCTTGAAATCTATGAACGTGCTCTGGTCCTTTTACCTGACAGGCCTGAGCTTTATGTCGCATTGACCGATCTTTGTTTTTCCATGGAAGACTTTGATAAAGGATTTGAATATCTCAAGACGGCAGTATCCTTGGATATAAACTGTGCTGTTTATTGGAACCATATTGGGGAAAACCTCCAGGCCCGAGGGGATTTCCAGGGCGCTATCATTTCATATGAGAACTATTTTACGGTTCTACCCGAAAAGATAGAGTCTTTGAAGAAAATCAGTGACTGTTATTTAAAACTGGGTAAGATTGAGGCTGCTGGTGAGGTCCAAAAGAGATTTGAGAATTTGTTTCAGGGTAATGGGGATACTAAAAAACAATGAAGAAATTAAAAATTTATTTGTGTGATTTTGTTCATAATTATTTCAGGGCGTCAAAGGATACCTATACGGTTCCACTGAATATCGGGCTCATTGGTGCAAATGTCAAAAAAAGACTTGGGGTTTCAGTTGAAGTCAAATTATTCAAATATCCTGATGTACTGATTGACGCTGTAAAGTCAGAACCACCCAATATAATAGGGTTTTCATGGTATATGTGGAATGAGAACCTTTCCACCCATATGGCAAAGATGGTAAAGGAATCTTACCCTAAGGTTCTGACCGTATTCGGCGGGCCCAACATAGATCCTTCGGTCAACGCTATAGAGGACTGGCTTCAAAAATATCCTTATATCGACTATCTTATCCCTTTTGAAGGCGAGCAGGTGTTCGCAGATATTGCAGACGCTTTCTTGGAAACACAGAGTATAGAAAAATTAAAACAGAAAAAAATATCTGGAGCTGCAAGTTTTTCAGGCAAACTACACTATCCAAAGGTTGACATTAAAAAACCCAGGGATATTGATTATCCTTCTGCCTATCTGTCCGGAATGCTAGACGAATTTCTGGCGGACCCCCATCTTCACCCCGTATTCGAAACCAATAGGGGATGCCCCTTTTCATGTACCTATTGTGTATGGGGATGCGCCAACAACAATTTTATGAGGATGTGGCCCTATGAGCAGATAATGGATGAGTTTGACTATGTGGATAAAAGGGCTGCCAACAGAGATTCATGGATCATTGCAGATGCCAATTTCGGTATTGTTAAACGGGATATTGAGTTTGCGGAACGGCTGGGGTATATCAGTGAAAAGAAACCGGGTATCAAAGATATTGTCATCTGGGATACAAAGAATAATATGAACCGGACCATCGAGATCGCTGATAAACTGAAAAAAAAATACAGCTCGTTAATTGCCTTTCAATCCCTGGATGAAGAGGTCCTTAAGAATGTGAAAAGAGATAATATTCGTCTGTCTTCTTTTACCCGGCATATGGATTATCTCAAGGGGAAAAATATCAATACCGAGACCCATATTCTCACCGGATTGCCAGGCGAAACATATGAAAAACATTTGGTTTCTCTCAGGAAATGTTTTGATTTAGGTATTCAGGAGATAACGGCAAACGAAACCATGATGCTTTCCGGTTCTGAGATGGCAATGGAAGAAACCAGAACACAATATAAGATGAAAACCAAATATCGGTTGCAGAGAAACGCCTATGGATATTATTGGAATGACTGGATCATCGAATCAGAAGAATTGATCACCCAGACAGATTCAATGGATGGGGAAGAGAACCTGAAATTGAAACTGCTCCATTTTTTCATCTGGATTTTTTGGAATTCCAATATTTTAAAGCCGATTTTGACTACTGCCCATTCCCAGGGTATCAACCCAGTGGATATAATGGTTCGGGCAATGGAAGCTGGAGATAAAATTTCTCCTGAGTATTCAAAAACTTTGGCCGATTACCTGGACGAAGCAAGACAAGAGCTTTTTGATACAAAAGAGGCGTTGAATTTATTCTACACGAACCAGGAAGATACAGCCCGGGCATTACAGTCATTTGTTTATTTGAATCACAAATTTGCCCCCATGATTTTATTCAATCCAAATATGGTCCAATCTATTATTGATTTTATTGAAAAGGACATCCTTGACCAGGGGATATCTTCCGGATGCAAATTTGATTTGGGAGAAATCAAGGCCTTTACCCTGAAAAGGCTTTGTCTGAACCTGACCGATCTTGAAACCAGGAGGGAAATATCCATCTCCGGGGAAACAGCCGATTATCTTTTCAAAAACGGATTAATTCCACAGGCACCTGGAGGCAACCCCTATGCCGGAGCCTCTAAAGTATCCATTGGATTTACTCAATCGAAAAAGGAAATAATACGGGAAAAACTGGGGGGCGTAAGTCTCCTTGACCACGGGACCATGGGCGCGCTTTTAATTACCTTGCCCTTTCTCAAGGATACGATTTATTCTGTAGAATGCTTTGACCTTGTTTCCGCCTGATACGGTGCTTTATTTCGTTAGGGTACATTGGGGCTGGCAGACTCCTTTGTAGTTAATCGTATAGGTTTGGGTTTCACATTGGAAGTGAAGGGTATGTTCAAAATCAAAATCCAGGCGTTGATCGTTTTTAATCCTGGTTTGTGTCTGTTCCAAGGCTTTTGCAAAGAACAATCTCATGGATAATCCCATTCCATGCTCCATATGTTTTATATAGCGACCGTCGATATCTTTTTCCGTGTAGATTTCCATTTGAACGTCAAAGCCAATTTCTTTTAAGGCGTTGACAAGTTTCAACTTTTCTTCTGTATTGGAAATGATGTCTATGTTGGCGTGTACGCATCTATAAATGGTTTTTTGGTTGCCTGCCTTACCCATCACAGCCAGGTGCTTTTCGGGAAAGCTCCTAATTTGTTTTCTGTCTTCATTGAAATAATTGGGCATAAACGGCTGATGGGTCCATGGAGTGATAACATTCAATTCTAAAATGACGTTGGGAGGGAGGTTGCCGGTAAATTCGGATAAGTTCAGTTCCTGGCCTTTGATGTACTTCAGACTGGGGGCTGCCCAGGAGGAGTTGTCAAAGACAGCATTCAGGGTGCAGGGTGCCAGTTTTGATATAAGATTGGCAATGTAGCCTCCGTATGAACTGCCAATGGCATAGATGGTTTTAGGAATTTGGGGGTAGTTAAGAAATAGATCATTGATGGCGAAAATATGATCCAGAGCTGGAAGAAGTCCAAAATTCTGATAATCATTTTTACCCGGATAAAGGGTCCCGGGGATAACCAGAGGAGTGGTAGGGTCTGCTTTCATTTCAGCTGCCCTGGACATGATGTCATCAATGTTTTCATGGTGGGTGAGGCCTGTGAATGACCGAAGCAGTTTCAATGTCTCCATCTCTATTCTGACGGCAGCCCCGTTGTCGGGGCGGGAAAAAATACAGTGGTAGTCAACTGACAGGCAGGCCATTCGGTAATTTTGGCATATATGGTTTTGAAAATTTTCCCTATAAGATCCGGCATCCTCTCCAAATCCGGCAATATAAACCACAAGACCAATAATTTCTTCTTTGTCCGGGATGGCAAGAGAGTAATCGATTGTCCTTTTTATATTACTGGCGAGTTCAAAATCTTCATGGGCCTGAATGGTGTGTCGAAAAAGAGTCATCCTGTTTCCCTAAAGTTTTTTGATTGGTCCTATTGGTTTAAAATCTTTAAATCGTGTTCAACCATCATGGTCACTAATTGGGGGAATTGTACCTTTGGTTCCCAGCCAAGAATTTTTTTGGCTTTGGATGGATCGCCGATCAAAAGATCTACCTCGGCCGGTCGGTAAAAACTTTTATTGATTTTTAGACGTACCTTCCCGGTTTTCTTCTCAATACCTTCCTCGGCCATGCCGTGTCCGCGCCATTCAATGGGCATTCCGGCGCAGGCAAACGCATTTTCACAAAATTCTCGTACCGAGTGGGTTTTTCCGGTGGCGATTACAAAGTCATCGGGTTCCTCCTGTTGAAGCATTAAATGCATGGCTTGGACATAGTCCCCTGCGTAGCCCCAGTCCCTTCTGGCTTCCAAATTACCCACCTCAAAATATTCAATTTGCCCGGCATGGATTCTCGCCACGCTGTGGGTAATTTTCCGGGTGACAAATTCCAACCCCCGCAGGGGGGATTCATGGTTAAAAAGAATGCCTGAACAGGCAAACTGGTCGTAGCTTTCCCGGTAGTTAATTGTGATCCAGTGTCCGTAAACCTTTGATACGCCATAGGGGCTGCGGGGATAGAACGGGGTGTCTTCGTTCTGGGGGACTGACTGGACCTTTCCGAACATCTCACTTGAGGACGCCTGGTAAAATCGAGCTTCCGGCACAATACGCCTGGCTGATTCCAGCATTCTGGTAACTCCGATTGCTGTGAATTCGCTGGTTAATACCGGCTGTGTCCATGAGGCCGGAACAAAACTTTGGGCCGCCAGATTGTAAATTTCATCGGGTTGGGTCTCTTCCATGACCTGCATGAGGGAGGTTTGGTCCAGAAGATCGGCAAGATGGATGGTGATGTCATCCATGAGGTGGTGAATTCGCTCATCCACTACAGTGCTGGATCTGCGGGCCATTCCGCAAACTTTGTACCCGGCTTTTAAGAGGTGTTTTGCAAGATAGGAACCGTCCTGCCCGGTGATGCCGGTTATTAATGCTAGATCGGAAGAGCACACGTCTGAACTCCAGTCACTCCGGAGAATCT
>CAXHYW010000002.1:0-27699 GCA_964021475.1 uncultured Desulfobacteraceae bacterium
TGTCCACAGTCTTAAAATATCCCAGTGCCTTGTCTGAGTCGCCGCTGGTTTGATATAAAACACCGGCTTTATAAACTGTATCATATTTAGACGGAACTTCTTTGATGATGCTATCCAACAGTATCTTTGAATATACAAATTCATCGTGTTCAATGCAAATATCTGCGATAAGCTCTTTTGTATAGACCTGTTTCTTTGCGCTGGATATGGCTTTTTTAAAAATATCTATGGCCTTATTCGACAAGCCTTTGTTAAAAAGACTTTTTCCAAGGTCTATGGCTTGATCATTATATTTAGAGGTTAAAGACATTACTTCGAGATAATATTTTGCAGCGGTTTCCAAATCTCCTGTTTCCCTGTGCATTTTTCCAAGTATATATCTTGTGGTTGCATCCTGAGGGTTAACGGTTGCTGCTTTTTGGAGACATTTTACCGCTATTTGTAATTTTCCGGCTTTTTCGTATAATAGTCCTAATTCCCGTAACAACCTTGATGCTGAAGGCTTTAAATTTAAAGCAAGTTTGATTCGCTGAATTGCTGATTCGAAATCACCTGCCTCTTCAAAATCTCTGGCTTTACTTCTATGGATGTTCGCTTCGGATGGATGATTGGCACGGTGAACAACCGTCCTGATTTTGTTGTCCAGGGCTTCCAGGGTTAACGGCTTTAAAAGGTATGCATCAATCTCTGTTTCTGCAGCTTCGTAGACGATATCTTTTTCTGCTTCTGCTGTCAGCATGATTACCGGCAAATCTCTTAGAACCTTATTCATCCTTATGTAAGACAGCAATTGAATCCCGTTCATAACCGGCATGTTCCAGTCAATTATAGCAAGATTAATATTTGCTTCTGTCAAAACTTCCAAACCTTTTTGCCCATCTTCTGCAAATAATAATTTTTTTCCTATATTAAGATTCCTAAGCATTTTCCGGATAGTCAGGCGCATACTCTTCATATCATCAACCACCAAGATTGACATATTTTCAAGATCTATGGGTTGTTTATGCTCGGCCATACTTTTAATGAACTCCTTTTATTGCCGTAAGGACGGGTCAGGACGAACAAAAAAGCCCGGATACCTATTATCAAAGGAATCCGGGCTGCATTTATCAATTATTTTCGTGTTGCAACCCGGCTGTCTTTTATAAGACCCGTGGCTTTCCGTCCCTGTCTCACGGCAGGTTTGGCAATTTTTATTTGCTCAACATACAATTTTTGATGATATATGTCAATTTGTGAATCCACGTGTTTTTATAAAAATTGTTAGGATTTTAAGATGTTAGAGATTAACGAGAACGTAAACTGCCGCACAGATGCCATAGGCAATGGCCTAAATACAAGTCATCGCATTCGAATTCTCTAAACAACTACAAAAAAAATCAAAAATCTATTCAGCTATTTTATTGACCTCTAGTTTTATTGCATTTTGGGCAGCTGCCAGGCACTGCCCAAGATCAAAATGGTTTCAGCCAATGAGGTTTTTGATTTTGACCAGCAGGTCTGGAAATTTATATGGTTTGAGGACATAATCATTCGCTCCTTTTTGAAGGCCTCGGATGACATCATCTTTCTGGGCCTTGGCTGTCAGCATGATGATGGGTGTTGTTGAAGCTTCACGAAAAGAGGATCTGATTTTTTTCAGGACCAGGAATCCGTCCATTTCAGGCATCATGACATCAAGAAGAATCAAATCGATTTTCTCTTCACTGTAAAACAGAAGGTCAATACCTTTTCGGCCGGTTTCGGCCAGAATGGGTTTATAGCCCTCTTGTTTTAAGCTGAACCAGAGAATATCCCTAATCTGTTTCATATCGTCGATAATTAGAATTGTTTGTTTATTTTCCATGTATCAACTCCTTGTCACTGGCAGATAGAAAGTAAACACTGAACCTTTCCCAAGGATACTGTCCACCATAATTTTTCCATTATGGGAATCAATAATATGTTTGACAATGGAAAGGCCAAGCCCGGTGCCTTCGATTGCAGAGGTGTCTGAACTGTCCACCCGGAAAAATTTTTCAAAAATTTTATTCAGCTTGTTTTTTGGCATACCAATGCCGGTGTCAGAGACACTGCATACTAAAAAATTTCCTTTTTTTTCAACATTGATACTGATGGTACCGCCGGTGGGTGAAAATTTAATACTATTGGTAATCAGGTTGACAAGGACCTCTTTTATTTTTCCTTCATCGGCATGAATCATGGGAAGGCTGGGTGAAAAATCAGTGAGGATATGGATATTTTTTCGTCTGGATCGATAAACATGGGCCACGGAATTGATCAATTCCTCTAAGGGGAAAGCCGTGATATCAAGGTCGAATTTTCCGGATTCGATTCTGGAAAGATCAAGGAGATTGGAGACAATATCGGCCAACCGGTCTGTTTCGCTGTCGATCACGGATAAAAATTGTTCTCTGGTTTTATGATCATCCGGCTTGACTTGGGTAATTAATGCTTCGGTATAAGATTTAATGACACTTAAGGGGGTTCGCAGTTCATGGGAAACAGTGGATACAAATTCAGATTTCATTTCATCCAGCCTGGTAAGTCGTTCAATCTCCTTTGAAGCCGACATATCCCTGAAGATAAAGATAACGCCAATGGTCTTTTTTTGTCTGTCAGTTAAAAGAGACGGGGTGACCCCCACTACGATATCGATCTCTTTGTACGGCGAATGGGGAATCATGGATTCTCCGGCAAAGCCTTTTTTCAAAATGGTTTCAAAAAGTTTGTCCAGCTCTTTTTTTAATTCACCTGTTAAAAATTCGCCATATTTGAAACCTGTAAGATTGCGTTCTTTGATCCCCAAAATAGCAGTGGCATTTCGATTGATCAGAGTGACCCTGCCTTTTTTGTCCACTGCCATGAGGCCATTGTTGATGCTTTCAAGCATATTTGTCATATAGGCATTGGAATTGTTCACCCGGACATACAGATTTTGATTTTCTATGGCAATCGCGGTTTGGGCTGCTAAAAAGTTCAAAATAGCGCTGAGTTTCAGTTTGTAAAACTCAGGATCAAACTTGGTTGTAATGACCATAAATCCCAAAGACTGGCTCGGGCTTTTCAAGGGAAGAATGCTGATGATTTCTTTGACTGATTTTTCCTGGAACTCGGTCAGAATTGTCCATCTGCCCTGATTCATGACCCAGGAAACCAATTTTTCATCAAACTCGGGAGCCATCTGGTTTTTTTTTGTTTCTCCGGAATGATAGGCTTTTTGAAATGTTATATTATCGCTATTAAAAAGGTATATAGAGGCAGATTTATAGTTCATGACTTCCTGGATGATATCACAGGTCACGGTACAAATATTTTTAAGATCAAACTGGGAAATGATTTTTAAAGAAAGATCCTGAAAAGTTTCAAACAGATCAATTTGATCGGTGAGATTTGAAATGGTCCGGGTCAGGAATTGATGGTCTTTTTCAAGGGGTGTTGGCTTCATGATTTAGAGTTCCCCTCATAGAGAAATTCGGTGGCAGTCAAAAAATCTTTTTTGACCTGAATGCTCATTGTTTTGATTTTTTTGCTTGTCAGGTCAGTTAGCTTGAATGCCTTGGTATTTAATTCCGGCAATACATTGTCGCCACCACTGCCAATCCCTATTCTCCGGCATAGATAATCTGCCACATGAACAATGGATGCGATGCGAAAGGCATTTGAATTTTCATCCGGGCAATGGTGAAATTCAACGGCCTTGACCATTGAGGATGGGAGACTCCATTTTTTGAGCACCAGGGCGCCAATACCTGAATGGTTGAAACTGAATATAGTATTTTCAGCAGTCAGGAGAGGGATGTTTTTTGTTTTTGACAGTTCCAGTGCCTGTACAAATTCTTTGTGAAAGAAACTGTCCAGAATCAATTTTCCAAAATCATGGAGCAGACCGCACATAAACATTTCATCTGCATTTTTTAACCCCAGATGCTCTGAAATTTTGGTGCAGAGAATACCGCATAATAAGGAGTGCTTCCAAAAATCAGTGCGATCAAATAACCGGTTTTTATCACTTTTCGGAAACTGGCCCATGATGGACGTTGATAAAACAATATTTTTAATGTTGTTCAACCCCAGTACAACAATAGCATAATTGATACTATTTATTTTTCGGGGAAAACCGTAATACGCAGAATTGGCAGTTTTCAGAACCCTGGACGCCAGGACCTGGTCCTGGGAGATGGCTTCGGCGATTTCAAATGCCGTGCTTTCAGGGTCCTGGGTCAATTTGATCACATTGTTGGCAACCATGGGCAGGGTGGGAAGGTTGCGAACATTGGCAAGCCTTTTTTTAAGCTCTTTGTTGTCCATATCTCCCTGTGACTCAGCTTCCTATTAAAATAAAGCAAAGTCTAAATTTATAGAGGTTAATGCGATTATTATAAAATAGGCTCTTTCTAAAAGCAACGGGTTTAATGGATTGGTATGATTGTGTTAACAGTTTCGTAAGTAGGATATTATTTTACGAGTAAATCATATAAAATAAATGGTTTCTCTTGTGTTTTTTGTATTAAACGCTCATATTCCAAGAATAGATTTACTCTATTTCCCATTGGATAAAATTAAAGCGTCAAGTTATTTCCCTGATACGTTTTTGAACAAATCCCACTTGTCGGTAAGCGGGGTTCAATTTTTCTTGACGATATCGCATTTATTTTAAAATGGCAAAACTTGATGTTTCAGGGCTGAGACGAATAAAAAATGAAAATGAGAATAAAAAATGATTAAAATTCTGATTATTGATGACGACCCGCTCATCTGTAAAATCCTTGTTAAGATATTCACAAGAATGGACTATGAGGTGAGTTATTCTCAATCTTTAAAACAAGGCATGGGGGTAATCTTTGCGAATCAGTTTGATATTGTATTTCTTGATGTAAATCTTCCTGATGGAAATGGCCTTGAAGCGATTAAGGTTATCCGTGAACATCCGATTGCCCCGGAAATTATTATAATGACCGGTGACAGTGATCCTGAGGGTGCAGAACTTGCCATGAAATCAAAGGCGTGGGATTATATTCAGAAAAGCAAATCCCAGAAAGAGTTTAAATTTTCGTTGATGAGGGCATTGGAATATCGGAAGCAAAAACAAACCAGAGTACAAAATATAACCATTGATAGGGGTACCATTATCGGCGAAAGCCCACTTATATCAAAATGTTTTGAGCAAATCACAATCGCAGCTGGCAATGAATTACCTGTTTTGATTACAGGAGAAACCGGGACCGGCAAAGAGCGTTTCTCAAGAGTCATCCATGATAACAGTAAACAATCCCAATCAGAATTTATCGTTGTTGATTGTACCGTCTTGCCGGAACATTTGGTTGAAAGCACGCTGTTTGGACATACAAAAGGCGCTTTCACCGGTGCAGATTTTGATAGAACAGGACTGATGAAACTTGCAGACAAAGGGACATTGTTTCTTGATGAAGTAGGAGAACTTCCCCTAAGTGTTCAGAAAAAGTTTTTGAGAGTTCTTCAAGAAAAAAGATTCCGGCCGGTGGGCAGTAGAAAAGAAATCAAAAGTGATTTCAGGTTGATCTGTGCGACCCACCGTAATTTAAAGAACATGGTGAAAGAAAAACAATTCAGGGAAGATCTTTTCTTCAGATTATTTTCAATGAACATTCACCTGCCCCCTTTGAAGGATCGCAAAAATGATATACGCACAATTGCACTGCATTTTCTTACTGCCAAGGAAGACCTTAAAAGCGGAAAGGCATACACAATATCCAAAGAATTTTTAGATGAACTTCAAATGTATGAGTGGCCGGGGAACGTCAGGGAACTCATCAACACGATTGATCTTGTTCGCAGTGAAGCTATCAATGGCAGCACTCTTTTTCCACATCATCTTCCCGGACATATCAGGGCTTATAACATTAGAAATAAACTAAAATTGCCGACCCAAAATGATACATCGACGATGACCCTTCCTCCCAATAAAAATACCGGTAATCAATTAAATTTCAAAGATCATATTGAAAAAACGAAATATGAATATCTGCATGAACTGTTAGCTGACTTTAAAGGAAATATAAACAAAGCCTGCGAGGTATCCGGCCTTTCAAAAAGTCAACTTTACAGGCTGATACAGCAATATAATCTAAAAGGCATTTAAGAAATTTGTTATTCTGGCGACATTCCCTCTTTTGCGACATTCCCTCTTTTGCGACATCTTTTACGCTATTGAAAAAACCAATATAATTTCAAATAGTTATTGTATGGAAACACCGAATAAACTTCAAACTCTCGAAATCTTGTCGTAAAGATAAGAATATAGCATTTACATAACCAACTGAAATAATATCATTTTTATTTTTCATGGGACTGGCACACAACTTGTAATACCTATACCTACGACACTCAAAAAGATACCATTAAAATGTATATAAAGGACGAATTATGAACCTTATACTTTTTATCCACCCAGACTCTCCGGAAACCGGCGAAACCTTTAAAAAAATAATAATGCAAAAGTTTAATGTTACTGAAATTCATACCATTGAGACGTTGAATACATTCAAATCAAAGCTTAAGAAACCAACCCACCATAACAATGAGGTTTTTATTTTATTTATCGACTCCTGTCAGGGTTTAAAAGAGTTAAAAAGCCTGGTTGATTTATTGGATGGAAAACAGTTGATAATGGTTTTACCCGATGATTCTAAATCCACATTATCCCTGGCCCACCAGTTCTTTCCCAGATATTTCACCATCATAAATGAAACATATAATGACCTTTGCGCTGTTCTATCCAAAATATCCGATAAAATATCCGATAAAATATCCGATAAAATATCCGATAAAATATCCGGCAAAATATCCGGCAAAATAAAGACAGATAAGACTTAAATACAATAAAGGAGGGTCAAAAGAATGGATCAATCGGCAAAAACAATGGACCAGGCAGTAAAGGCAATAACGATTAAAACAGGAAAATACCTGACCTTTACGCTTGAAAATGAAGAATATGGGATTGGGATTCTTAAAGTGAAGGAAATTATCGGTATGATGTCCATCACCTCTGTTCCCAGAACACCTGATTTTGTAAAAGGGGTGATCAATCTCCGTGGCAAGGTTATTCCTGTTTTGGATCTTCGATTGAAATTTAATATGGGGGAGATCCCCTATACGGATCGAACCTGTATCATTGTTGTGGAAATTGATTCTGAATCAGCAACCGTACTCATCGGTATTGTTGTGGATGCCGTATCTGAAGTTTTGAATATCAAAGAGAGTAATATTGAAGATACACCAACATTCGGCACCAGCCTGAATACGGATTATATCCTTGGCATGGCAAAAACCGAGGGCAGTGTAAAAATTCTTTTAGACATAGATAAGGTATTGAATCAACAAGAAATCGCACGGCTTGAAACGGTATCCTAAAAGATAAAGCAACATTATTAAATAAGGAGAAAAAAGTATGTTCAAAAACATGGGATTAAAATTTAAAATCATCCTCGGCAGTTGCGTGACACTTGTTTTGATGGTGATACTGGGTTATGTCAGCATTGATGCCACAAGATCATTGACAACTACCAATGAGAGAGTGGATCACACACATGTTGTAATTGCCACGGCCAACCAGATTATTGCTGCCGGTGTAGACATGGAAACCGGCATGAGAGGGTATCTACTTGCCGGAAAAGAAGAATTTCTTGATCCCTATAAAGGCGGGCAAAAAAAGTTTTATGAACTGGTGGCATCCCTTTCTAAAACAGTGGATGATAACCCGGCCCAGGTTCAGCTTCTTTCCGAAGTCAAAACAAATATTGATGCCTGGCAAAAAGATGTGACCGAGGTCCAGATTGGTCTTCGGCGACAAATCGGGGATGCCAAAACCATGAACGATATGGCCGATTTAGTTGGCGAGGCAAAAGGCAAATCATATTTTGATAGGTTCCGTGGGCAGGTGGCCGAGTTTATCAGCAGGGAAACAAAACTGATGAATGAACGCCAGAGTGCAGCAGATGAGGCCATGAAAAAGAACGAAGCGCTTGCCCAGAAAATCACCGAAACCAGTAAATGGGTGGATCATACCAAACAAGTTATTGCATCAGCCCATGATATGTTATCAGGTGCTGTGGATATGGAAACCGGTATGAGGGGATTTTTACTGGCCGGGAAAGAAGGGTTTCTTGATCCTTATAAGAGTGGCCAGAAGAAATTTGATGCCTTAAATGCATCACTATCAAAAGCTGTGAATGACAATCCTGCCCAGGTCCAACTTCTTAAAGAGATTAGTAAAACACAGAAGACTTGGCAAACAAAGGTGACAGATCCCATCATAAAATTGAGGCGGCGTGTGACCAATGGCGCTGCAGATATAACTGTAGTGACAACCCAAGTGGGAAAGGCAAAGGGGAAAGTCTATTTTGATAAACTCAGGGAGCAAATCGCCACTTTTATTGAACGAGAAGAAAAACTTAATGTAGAACGCCAGGCAGAAGTCACGAACGCGACCAAGGCTGCGGCTGAGAATAGGGCACTTATCGCCAAAACAACTGAATGGGTAGCCCATACGCGGGATGCGATTGAAACCGCCAATGAGATTATCTCGGCAGGTGTGGATATGGAAACCGGTATGCGAGGGTATCTTTTAGCAGGCGAAGAAGGGTTTCTTGATCCTTATAAGGCGGGTGACAAAAAATTCCATGAACTGGTTGCTTCCCTTTCTCAGGAAGTGAACGATAACCCGGCCCAGGTCAAACTTTTATCTGAAATTAAAGACAATATTAAAGCCTGGATGAAGGATGTCACCGAAGTTCAAATCGCTCTTAGAAGAGAAATCGGTGAGGCTAAAACCATGGACGATATGGCAGATCTTGTTGCCGAAGCAAGAGGAAAGAAATACTTTGATAAGTTTCGTGAGCAGGTGGGAACGTTCACCGGCAGAGAACAAAAGCTCATGGATGAACGGAAAACCAATGCCATGAAAACCTCCAGCAATGCCACGAGCATGATCATTGGCGGCGTCATTCTTGCCATCATCCTGGCCTTGATGGTATCATTGTTTCTTGCCAATTCTGTGGCACGTCCTTTTAGAGCAATCTTCCAGGGGTTGAAAACCTTTAGCTCAGGTGAGCTTGACAGCGTAAAAGTTAAATTTCAGGATGTGATTGACAGCTTAAGATCCGGGTCCAGTCAGGTATCACAGGCCAGCAGCCAGATTGCCACAGGTAGCTCCCAGCAGGCAGCCAGCCTTGAGGAAACATCATCATCCCTCGAAGAGATTGCGAGCATGACCAAGAGTAATGCAGATAATGCAAACCAGGCCAATACATTGATGCAGGATGCAAACCGGGTTGTGACGGATGCCAACAAGTCCATGGGTGAATTGACCACCTCCATGGCGGAAATTTCCAAGGCCAGTGAAGAAACATCCAAAATTGTAAAAACCATTGATGAAATTGCCTTCCAGACAAATCTTCTCGCCCTGAATGCAGCTGTTGAAGCGGCCCGTGCGGGTGAGGCCGGAGCCGGTTTTGCTGTTGTAGCGGATGAGGTAAGAAACCTTGCCATGAGAGCGGCAGACGCTGCAAAGGATACGTCTGCACTCATTGACGAAACGGTTAAAAAGGTAAGTGACGGCGCAACACTTGTTGAGAAAACCAATGAGGCCTTTAAACAAGTTACAGACAGTTCGTCAAAGGTTGGCGCATTGGTGGCCGAGATCAGTTCTGCATCCAAAGAACAGGCCGATGGAATCTCTCAGGTCACGACAGCGGTATCTGAAATGGATTCGGTTGTCCAACAAAATGCAGCAGGTTCGGAAGAACTGTCTTCCCAGGCAGACGAACTGAGCAGCCAGGTTGGGATCATGCTGGAAATTGTTGAGGGTGAAAAAAGCCGCGGGATGGTTACCACACCCCCAAGGGCAAAAAAATTGAGCAATCCGAGAAATAAAAAAATGGTAGCCCATAACCCAAAAGAAGTACGGCCCGACCAGGTCATCCCCTTTGATGATGACGAATTTGAGAACTTTTAGCAAATAGCCTTTAAAATGGATGCGGCGCAGGATATTTTATCCTGCGTCGCAACCCACCAGATCCGTATCAGAGCTTAGGAGCGCAAATTTTATAACTTGAACGAAATAACTTATTTCATCTGCGGTCCTTACTTTGTATCTGTATTATTTTCCAATTGTTTGATTTGCTTTCCAAAAGTTTTTTCGTATTGATTTAATTCTTCCCTGCTGACCCATTTTTCTTTTGTTTCCTTGCTAATAGAAGATCTTTGACCTTCTTCTTTTACAAAGCATTCTCCCAGGACATATTGACATCCATCATCCGTTTCAAATGCTTTCCAATCATTGCCAAAGGTCAAAATATTAGAGATGGCCTTTTTGTGGTAGGAACCATCACAACAAACAAAGACAGTCCTACAAACCACCACATCGTCAGGCTGGGCTTGTCGAAAGAAAAAATCATAGCGGTTCCGGACCATTTTTTGACCAATGTATATTCCAATTAGGCCACTAAAAAGAAGAAGAACACTTATTATTACAGGCATTGTCACCTCCGATTTTTTATGTTTGTATTAAACTGCTTTTAGGAATATCAGAACGAAGGGGATGCTTCAAGAAAAGTTGTTGCTTTAATTTTAAAAAAAACGAAAGATCCTGATATGAAAAAGCAAGATCCCTTAAGAGGTCCCATTGAGACGATCAGGGAGCTGGGTCAGGGTCCTTGCCTGTTCAAACCCTATACCCTTGAAAAGATAGCAACCCTGGTTCAAAACAGGTTGAAAGACAAGGGGTCCGATGCATAGAAATCCAAAGGTTATATAGATTCCTCTGATATCTTTTTAAAAAGAAAACTCTGGAGAAAAAGGCTCTTTGGTATCGACAATAAGCCGGGACATCCCTTTGATAATATGATCCCTTACCTGTATAATGTGGTAGGTAAGGGCCTTGCGGACACCCTCTTCATCTGATCGTTCAAGGCATTCAAGTATATCGGAATGCTCCTGTAATGAAGTGTCCATGACGCTGGAAAAATAAAGATTTCGGCTGTATCTTAACAACAGGACATCAAATAATTCTTGAAGTATTTGTAGCTGGATGCTGGAATCCGCCAATGAAGCCAAACACATGTGAAATCCCATATCCGTCAGAATACGCTTGTAATAATTATCTTCGTCCACTGCAGTTTTATATTTTTCCATGGCCTTTTGAAGTTTTTTTATTCCGTCAACATTAAGGTTCTTAATCGTATCTGGAACAAGCGCTACCTCTATTAAAAGCCGGGCATTGTAAATTTCGGTAATTTCTTTGAGACTGACCTTGTTTACATAATATCCTTTGTTGGTCTCATGCCGGACAATATTCCGAAATTCCAACCATTTGATAGCCTGGATCACAGGTGTCATACTCACACCGATACGATTGGCAAGATCTTTATATTTAATTTTTTGACCTGGCTGGATCTCATTACAAAACAGCATCTGTCTAATGGCGGTATATGCTTTAACCGTTAAATCAGATTTTTCGGTTTCTTTATTTGTTTTTTCGGGCGGCATCGGTGTCCTTATTTGCTTTTCATATTGTACTATAATTTATTAAAAAATTTATTAAATAGCAAGGCTTAACCTAACCCCCTGAAGATTTAATAAAAAATCATGTGGTTACTGAACAATATATATTTTTCCATTTACTTGACAACAAGTATTTTTTTTGCCATAAAATTTAATTAAATAATTAATTAACAAATTTATTAAATATTCATTCGATGGGGAGTATTGATATGATTGGCGCCCAAGTTATTGTCAAGATGTTGGAAGAATATCGTGTTGAATATATTTTTGGTGTTCCGGGTGATACCAGCATTAAACTCTATGAGGCCCTCTACGACAGCAAATCCGGCATTCGACATATAATGGCCAGGGATGAGCGATCCGCATCTTTTATGGCGGATGCCTATGCCAGGCTAAGTCATAAACCCGGGGTTTGCGAATGTCCAAGTGGTGCAGGTTCGCTCTACACAGTGCCTGGAGTGGCTGAAGCCAATGCCTCTTCCATTCCCCTCATCGCCATCACATCGGACACACCTCTTTCGGGTGAGGGCAAACAAACCATAACTGAGCTTGATACCCAAAAATTGTATGAATCCATCACAAAATGGGCATCCGTCGTAAAAGGTACAGACAAGATACCAGAAGTCATACGCCGGGCCTTCAGAATTGCGACAACCGGGAAGCCCGGGGCTGTTCACCTGGCATTCCCCCAGGAAGCCTTAAACGGGAATTTTTTGGAAAATCCCAAAAACTTATATGCGGACAATAATTGCTGTGCCTACCCCGCTTATAGAACACGAGGTGCCAGGATAGAGTTGGAAAAGCTTGTATCCCACATGGTTGCCGCTAGAAAATTGGTCATCATCGTCGGTGGCGGCGCCAACCACTCCCAGGCAGGTGAGGCAATCCGATCAATGGCAGAATGGATGACCGCTCCGGTTGTCTCAACCATATCCGGCCAGGGCATTATGCCGGATGATCATGTGCTGGCAATTGGTGTAATTGGTGATAACGGTTTCCACCCCCATGCCCACCTTGCGATTGAAGAGGCAGACACCTTGCTATACATTGGGTGCAAGATGGGATCTGTTTCCACCATAAACTGGACAATGCCGTCTGAAAAACCGGGTCGCAAAATTCTTCAAATTGATTTAAATGCTGAAATGCTTGGCAATAATTTCCAAAACACCTTAAGTGTTGCAGGAGATGCGAAACTGGTTGTGGAGGACTTGTGTATTCTTTTAAAAGGAAAAACAGCTCAGCGGGAGACATCTGACTGGGTGAATGAACTTAATCTGCAGCGGCGCGCCTTCTGGAAAAATGCGAGAAAAGAGTTCCAGGCAGATACAAGCCCCTTAAAACCCCAACGCATTATTGCCCAACTCAACCGTCATCTTGATGAATCCACCATCGTGATCTCTGATGCCGGCACACCAACCCCCTATGTCACCAGATATTTAAAACTGGCAGGAAAAAATTCCAGATTTATTATCCCCCGGGCCTATGGCGGATTGGGATATGCAATTCCTGCTGTGGTCGGTGCCCACTTTGCACGTCCTGATGCAAGGTTGATAGGACTTTTCGGGGATGGATCCCTGGGCATGTCGGCCGGTGAGCTGGAAACCATTTCCCGGCTCAATATCCCGGCAGTGCTCATTCATTTCAATAATAGTGCCTTCGGTTGGATTAAAGCCCTGCAAAAACTTCATTGCAATAAAAAATACTTTTCTGTGGATTTCAATGCCAATGATCCGGTAAAAGTGGCCCAAGGGTTTGGAATAAAAGCCTTATCCATTGAAACGACAGAAGAGCTGGATGACGGCCTAAAAGCGGCATTCAAATCCAGAAAACCCATTTTTCTGGATATAAAAAGTGAACCTGAATCAGAGGATATTCCGCCTGTCTTTTCCTGGATTAAAGCCCAGGAAAAGAACAACAAACAGATGGGGTAAGAAATATATACCAACTAAAAAAAGGGAGAAAGAAAATGAAAAAAACCATGATTTATTTGTTAACCCTCCTACTGGCAGTTTTTTTTGCCCTGCCGGCAGTGACCATGGCCGACGCAAACAAGGTGACCCAATCCACAACCATGACCTGGGTGGCAGGGGGTGTTGGCGGTGGCTGGTATGTACAGGCCGGCGGCATTGCCAGAATGATTGCGGAAACTGAGCCCAACCTGATACTGAAAGTGGTTCCAGGCGGAGGTGTTGTCAATCCTGTAAGGGTATCCAGACATAAAGATGATCTAGGCTGGGGAATTACGTTTGTTGACAAGATGGCCTTTAAAGGGCTGGCACCAGTTTATAAAAAAGCCAATCCTGATGTTCGTTCCCTTGGCGGTATCTTTGGTATTTATCACATCCATGTTATGGGTGCGAAAAAAAAGGGTATTACCACCATGGCCCAGCTCGCCGACATGGTCAAGGCAGGCAAAAAGATCAGAGTTGCAGCACCCATGAAAGGGACATCAGACCTGCCGTTGATGAATACAATTCTAAGCTTTTACGGCATTTCTCTCAAGGACATTGAAAAAGCCGGCGGCAAGGTTTTCCATGCCGTCTATTCAGACATGGTCAACCTGTATAAGGACCACCATGTGGACTTTGTATTCACCCACCTGGGTCTTCCCGGTGCCGCCATTACCGAGATGTCTGTGAGTCGGGATTCTTCAGTTATCGCTTTGTCCGATGCCTGTATTGATCATCTCAACGGTGAGCTGGGAACGTTATCCCGGGATTCAGGAAGAAGCTTTATCCCCAAAGGGACTTACAAGGGCCAGGATGTTGATGTGCCAACTGTCGTATCGGCAGGGGAGCTGATTATCAACAAAGATGTCCCTGAAAACGTTGCCTATACCATCATTAAAATCATTTGTGAAAATACCGACGAATTATACAAAATCAATCCGGCCAACAAGAATTTCATACCTGAAACCGGTTGGAAAAATGTAGCCCTTCCCCTTCATCCAGGTGCCATAAAATACTACAAGGATGCAGGTCATATGAAATAGAGACCCCAGGCTTGACCGCGGTCTGTATCTCAATCCCGGCAGGGTATTTGCGTACCCTGCCCTTCATACCAATATTTCCTGGGGGGCTTCATGAAAAATCTTAATACCTGGCAAGACAAGGCAATTGGCACCTGGCTTGTTATTCTTTCCATTTTTCAGCTATATACAGCCACTGTGGGAATTTATCAGCCTCGTATCCAGCGGGGTATCCATCTTTTGTTTCTGCTGCCAGCTGCCTTTGTCCTTTTCCCGGCATTCAAGACACAAGTCCGTGAACGCGTGGGGATCTTCAACTGGATTCTTGCCATTCTTTCAATTTTCCCCCCCTTGTATATAATTTATTTTCATGAACGGCTCACCGAGCGGTTGGAATTTGTGGATGATGTCCTGACCATCGAACTGGTCCTGGGATCTTTAATGATTGTCCTGCTCCTGGAGGCCGTAAGAAGGGCCGTCGTCCCGGCCATGGCATATCTCATTGCCGCCTTTTTTGCCTATCTTTATGCGGCCCCCTATCTGTCCGGTGTATTTTATGCCAAACCCGTTATTTTTGCAGAAATGATCGAAATGCAGTATCTGATTACCGATGCCGGTATTTTCGGCTCCATTACCGGGGTTTCTGCAACCTTTGTGGCCTTGTTTGTCATTTTCGGAGCGTTTATGGAGGTCACCAAGACGGGTCAGTTTTTTACGGATCTGGCCTGCAGGATCGCCGGCAAGAGCAATGGAGGGCCCGCCAAGATAGCGGTCATCTCTTCAGGGCTTTTTGGCTCCATCTCCGGTGTGGCAGCCGCCAATGTTTATTCAACAGGTGTATTCACCATTCCTTTAATGAAAAAGCTTGGGTACCGGCGCAGATTCGCCGGAGCCGTGGAAGCTGCCGCTTCCACCGGCGGTATGCTCATGCCGCCGGTCATGGGGGCGGGTGCCTTTGTGATGGCAGAGATCACAGGTATCTCCTATGTTAAAATCGTCATCGCTGCCATGCTGGGATCATTGCTGCTTTACGCCAGCATGGTCATCCGGGTCCATTATACTGCCCAGCGGGAAAAACTTATAGGGGTGGAGGAAAAGGACATGGTCTCCTATAAGCAGATTCTGAAGGATTCTTATCTTCTCATCCCCATGGTGTGTCTTGTGGCGATGCTCCTAAAAGGATATTCACCCTTTCTGGCGGCCAATGCAGCCATTGCAATTGTATTTTTGATAAGTTTTGTAAAAAAAGATACCCGGATGACACCTGCCAGAATCTTTGAAACCCTTCGTCTTTCCAGTCATAATATGATCATGATTGCCCTTGCCTGTGCAGGAGCTGGCATGGTGGTTGCCATTGTCACCCATACCGGTCTTGCCCTAGGGGTTGCCACGGTCATCACAAACTGGTCCGGGGGACAGCTACTGCCAGCCATGCTCCTTGTCATGGTCACCTCCCTTGTCATGGGTATGGGACTGCCCTGCACCCCTGCCTATATCATTGCCATTACCATTGGCGGACCCGCCCTGCTGGCCATGGGGGTCGATATGCTGCCGGCCCATCTTTTTGTGTATTATTTTGCCGTTCTGGCCGGGGTTACCCCGCCGGTGTGTGTGCCTGCCTTTTGTGCCGCTTCCATTGCCAAGTCAAAACCGCTCCAGACCGGCTTTGAAGCGTTTAAACTGGCTTTGGCAGGATTTTTGATCCCCTATGTTTTTGTATTCAACCCGGCCTTGCTCATGCGAGGTACGCCACTTGAAATTATCACGGTCACGCTGATGGTTTTAATCGCCATCATATTCTTTGCCGGCGCATTGAGCGGTTACTTTTTCAAACCGCTGAACCTGATTTTTCGGGTCGGCCTTTTTGTCCTGGCCGGGCTGACCACTTTTTTATGCGCTATACCGGATCTTCTCAATTCACCCATGATCAGAATACTGGGTATCCTGGTCCTGGCAGCAATCTTGTTCCGCCCCCTGTGGTTAAAGTCCAGGGCTTCCAATAAGGAAAAGCATGAACCCAGCACCTGAACATGAAGCCGCAATAAAGGAAGCACTAACTTGAAACAAAATTTTCCCCATATTGTCATCATCGGCGGAGGGGTCATCGGTACGTCGATTGCCTATCATCTGGCAAAACAGAAGGCCCGTGTGACGCTTATCGAAAAAAAGGACTTGGCCTCGGGCAGTTCAGGTGCCTGTGATGGTCTGGTTTTCATGCAATCCAAAAAACCGGGTATCCACCTTTTGCTTGCCATGGAAAGCCTGAAACGGTTTGAAGCGCTGCAACAAGAACTGCCCTTTGACATTGAATTCAGGAAAACCGGCGGACTTGTGGTTATCGAAACCGATCCCGAGTACCTGGCCATGGAAAAATATGTCAAAGAGCAACAAAGAATCGGACTAGACGTTCAATTACTTGACACTTCCCAGACACTTGGAAAAGAGCCCCTTTTATCATCTTGTGTAATTGGCTCTACATTCTCACCCTTGGATGCACAGGTAAATCCCATCAACCTGACCCTTGGATTTGCCCTGGCTGCTAAAAAAAACCATGCCAACATCATGACGGGTGTAACCGTTCTGGGCATCCTTACACAAAACAACCGGGTAACCGGGGTTGCCACCACCAAGGGACAGATCAAAGCCGATCTTGTGGTCAATGCCGCAGGCGCCATGGCAGGTCTCATCGCTCAAATGGTGGACATTGATCTGCCGATAAAACCCAGACGCGGGCAGATTGTCGTAACCAATGCCGGAAAGTCCATATTGAAACATTGTCTGATTTCAGCCAGTTATATTGCGGCAAAGTATAATCCTGACCTTGCCGGCAAGTCAGGCCAGGGAATCTCCATGGAACAGACAGAAAATGGAAACCTTTTGCTAGGGTCCACAAGGGAATTTGCAGGATTTAACAAGGAAAACACATTGTCCGGCATCCAGAAAATTTTAAAACAGACCGCTGTCATCCTTCCGGCACTTGAAACATTTCAAGTGATCAGAACCTTTGCAGGGCTCAGACCTTTTACACCGGATGGGTTACCGATTATAGGACCTGTTACATCTCTTGAGGGCTTTATTATGGCAGCCGGGCACGAAGGAGACGGTATTGCCCTGTCACCCATTACCGGTGATCTAATGGCCCAGATGCTTTTGAATAAAAAACCAGATATCTGCCTGGATCCTTTTTCACCCGGTAGATTTTTAAAGAATAGCCTTGAAGAAACGAAGGATAATAATCACGATGCCTAGTACCCGCAAAAATCATGTCCAGGACCTAAGGATTTCCTCGGTTGTCAGGGGAAGACAAATCCGTCTGAAGGTAGATGGTAAATCTGTGACGGCTTTTGAAGGAGAAACTGTTCACGCAGCATTGACAGCAGCCGGTATCCGGCAACTAAATCATTCAAAATCAAACTCTTTAGAATCAAACCAATCAGAATCAAATAGGGCCAGGGGCGTTTTTTGCGGTATGGGTATTTGCTATGAGTGCCTGGTTACGATTAATCAACTACCGGATCAAAGAGCCTGTATCACTCTTGTACAAGATCAAATGGAGATTCACACCCATGAAGGCTAAATATCATGTGGTGATTGTAGGTTCCGGCATGGGTGGGCTTTCAGCGGCAGCAACCCTTGCCGGGCACGGTCTTGATATCTTAATGATTGATGAGAACATCCAGCCCGGCGGTCAGCTTTTAAGAAAATCTGAAAAAACCGTCAAAAAACTTTTCAAATTCACACCTGATTCAATGAAAACAAAAGGGGTTTCTTTGATGAAACGAATCGATGATGCCGGTTCTGCAATAGACCGGATTCATCAGGCCCAGGTGCTCGGGGTCTTCAAAGACAGAAGGCTTCTTATTCATAAAGAAATAAAGACAAATGCAGCGGATAAAAAAACAAATAAAAAACCGGGGAAAAAAGGATCAGGACAGATCCTGGAAGTCCGGGCCGAACATCTCATTTTTGCAACCGGTGCCAGAGAACGCTATTTGCCCTTTAAAGGGTGGACCCTTCCCGGTGTCATGTCCCTTGGGGCTGCTCAAATTCTAATGAAAAGTTATGGGGTTTTACCAGGGTTTAATACGATAATTGCAGGGTCAAGCCCTCTTATGATGGTTCTTGCATCAGAGATTTTGAGCAATCAAGGAAAGGTAGCAACCGTTCTGGATGAGAATCCTTTTAGTAAAAACTTTAGCTTTCTGCCCTTAATACAGCACCATTGGCCTAAACTTTTTGAAGGCGCTTTTTATACGGCACAGATGATGGGAAACCGGGTTCACACGGTAAAGTCTGCCAGAATAGTAGAAGCCCGGGGCAACACAAATTTTAACGCTGTCATTATGGCAAAAACAACCCCACAAGGGCAGGTCATCCAGGGAACCGAAACAAAATATTGTGCAGATGCATTGGCCATCGGGTATGGGTTTGTCCCCAACATTGAATTAGCGGTCCAGGCAGGTTGTGATATTGAATATCAAAAAGGCAAAGGTGGTTGGGTTGTAACCGCTGACAAAAACCTTGAATCATCCGTTGATTCGGTCTTTGCAGTGGGAGAGATCACCGGAATCGCCGGGGGCAAAAAATCTTATATCCAGGGAAAAATTGCTGCCATCTCCATTCTGAAAAGACTTGATAAAATAAATTTAAAAAAACAGGGAATAAAGATTTCAAAGCAAATTAAACAACTCCATTCCCTCGACCATAAACAGATCGCCTATGCCACATTCTTAAATCATCTTTGCCAGGTGCCGTCTAATGCATATCAGCAAATTCATGATGATACCCTTATCTGCCGGTGTGAAAATATCACCATGGGAACCATAAAAAAAGCCATTGAACAGGGCTTTACAACTTCCGGCGGATTAAAAAAAGCAACAAGATGCGGAATGGGTAGGTGTCAGGGACGAGTTTGCGGGACAATTATTTCGGATATTATAATGGCTTTGACGAAAAAAAACCCTTACGACATTGGACCTTCTCTGTCCAGGGCTCCTGTGAAGAATGTCGCCATCAGCTCTTTTTTAGACCAACCCATTTGAAAAAGGACTTCAAATGACCAGAAACTTAGAAAATCAAAATGACCAACCGTGTGTGGGTATTATTATGCTGGACACCTGTTTTCCTAGAATCAAAGGTGATATTGGTAACCCGGAAACCTTTGATTTTCCGGTTCAGTTTGAAGTTGTCAAAGGTGCGTCCCCTGAAAGGATAGTCCTCCAGGCTGACAGAAGTTTGATTCAACCATTTATCGAGGCTGGCCGCGCGTTGATCCTAAATGGTGCTAAGATTCTTACCACATCCTGCGGATTTTTGGCTTTGTTTCACAACGAGCTGACCCAGGCTTTAAGTGTACCTGTTTTTTCATCAAGCCTTCTACAGATCAACCTGGCCCAATCAATCATCAAAAAAGAACAGAAGGTCGGTGTCATTACAGCCCACAAGAAATCTTTATCCCAGAAGCACTTTGCTGCTGTCGGGATCGACCCTCATGATGTCGAGATTATCGGCATGGAAGAATCTGAAGAATTCTCATCTGTTTTTATTAAGGGCAAAGAAACGCTTGATATAGAAAAATGTGGCAACGAAATGCAGAAAACAGCTTTAAAATTGATACAGCAAAACCCTGATATCGGAGCGATAGTGCTTGAGTGTACCAATATGCCGCCATATGCCCAAATTGTTCACACGGCTACGGGAGGTTTGCCAGTATTTGATATGGTTACGATGATCAATTATGCACACTCAACCATAAGAAAAAGCTTAAAAACGAATAAATGAACATAAATCCTCAACATTGCAGCTATTTTATCCAGGTGGTTATTGCTTTAAGAAGCTTTTCGGGTTTAACGGGTTTTGAAATATAATCGTTCATACCAACTTCCAGGCACTTCTCACGGTCGCCCATCATGGCTTTGGCCGTCATCGCTATAATCGGTATATCTTTTCGTTGGTCATCCATAGCCCTTATTAGTTGTGTGGCCTCGTAGCCATCCATTTCCGGCATTTGAACATCCATGAGGATGAGATCATAGGATTGTTTTTCCAATGCATTTATTACCTCTTTCCCTGTGACAGCTATATCTGCCTGGTATCCGAATTTTGATAGCTGGTGCAGGGCAACTTTCTGGTTGATTCGATTGTCTTCAGCCAACAGAATTCGTATATTCTGTTTTTTAAATTCCTTGAGTATATGCCGGGTAATTATCTGTTTTTTCGGATGATCGCCCTGTTTGCCTTTGGCAATGCCGAATACAGAGATGATGGCATTATAAAGATCAGATTGTTTAATGGGTTTGCTGAAATATCCGTCAAGGCCGATTTCCTTTATTTTGGCACCATCTCCCTGGATACCACAGGATGTAAGCATGATGATACGAGTAGAATCAAGGTCTTTGTTCTTTTTAATCAACCGGGCCAATTCCATCCCGTCCATCTCGGGCATCATCATGTCACTGATCAGCAGATCATATGGTTTCCCTTCCCGGGCTCCCCGGATTAATTGCGCCAGTGCTGCTTTTCCAGTTGAGACAACTTTTGGGTCACACTGCCAGGATTTTAAGTATGCAAATATGATTTCCCGGTTAATGGCATTGTCATCCACGCCAAGAATGCGTTTCCCCTGAATATTTTCTGGAAATTTTTTGGTTCCGGATAACCGTGACAAATCCTGCTTTTCAAGAACAGCCGTAAACCAAAAAGTAGAGCCTTTTTTCTCTTCACTTGTGACATCTATCGTTCCGCCCATCATCTTGACCAGTCTTTTTGAAATGGCCAGGCCAAGGCCGGTTCCTCCGTATTTTCGGGTGGTAGAGGTATCCACCTGGGAAAAGGATTTGAACAGGCGGCTCAGCCGGTCTTTTGGTATTCCAATACCGGAATCAATCACTTCGATCAACAGCCTGGCCTCTGTGTCACTTTCCGATTCCAGGTTAACCCGTATGGAAACAGATCCCTTGTCTGTAAATTTAATGGCGTTGGTGGCAAGGTTTAAAATGATCTGACGAAAACGGCCGGGATCGCCCCTCAATAATGAGGGTACCTCGGGATGGATAAAGCAGACCATCTCAACCCTCTTTTCTTCTGCTTTTAAGGTCAACATCTCAATGATCTCTTCCAATGTGACCCGGAGATCAAATTCAATGTTTTCAAAATCAAGTTTGCCAGCCTCTATTTTTGAGAAATCAAGAATTTCATTGATAATTTCCAGGAGGGCCTCTGCGCTTATCTTAACGTTTTTGGCATAATCCTGCTGATCTTTATCCAGTTTCGTGTCAAACAAAATACCGATCATACCGAGGATACCGTTCATGGGCGTCCTTATTTCATGACTCATATTGGCGAGGAATTCGCTTTTTGCCTGGTTGGCAGAGTCTGCTTCCCGGGCCAGATTTTGAACCTGTTCAATGGTGTCCTCTAACTCCTTGTTTACAAATTCCAATTGCCGGGTACGCTCCACTACTCTTTGTTCCAGTTCCTGATTAAGTTTGTGTACTTTGTTTTCAGCCTTTTTTCTGTCATTAATCTCCTGACCCAATCGTGAATTGATATCGGTTAAAGATTTTTCGCGATGCCTGACCTGCCTGGACATGTCATGAAATTTTGATGTAATAATTTGGATTTCTTTCTGGGATGCCTGCTTAAATTGATAATCATAATCCCCCTTTGCGGCCTGTTCAATCCCGGCAATCAACTGATTTAACGGTTTTTGAAGGATTGTCCGTATGAGAAGGGTTGTGGCGATAATCAAGGTGGTCAACACCACACAGATAATGACCGTTATGGCGATAATTAAATCTTTGTTTTGTTTTTTTAAAGAACTTGTGGTGATATTTATCCTGATGTTACCGACGATTTCATCATTATATACAATGGGGGCTTCCTGCTCAATAATATCCTTTGCTGTTTCATCTTTGTAAAAAAATAATGAATTCCCGCCGGTGTCGAGTACTTCAAGCCCCACAATCAAATCATTTTGAATAATTGATTTGCTGATATTGGAGATGCTCTCTCCATCAAAATTCCATAGGGGTACCGTAAGATTATGCTGCAGGAAACCTATGTATTCTGAAGATTTAAGTTTATATAGACGATCCGCTCTGTTGGAAAGCATCAGATAGCCTAAACTGAGTAAGATGACGGTGGACAGGGTAACGACCAGAGCCTGACTGATGATCATATCTCCCGCAAGGGAGCGGTTCCAAAATTTAAAATATGGTTTTGGGGGGGGGATCATCTGCCTTATTTTTTCCCTTTGAATTTAGGAAAGAGTTCTTTCATGTATTCCTGATCTTCACGGGCCCGGCAATTTCATATTCAACCTGGGTAATTCGGCATATGTTTTTTTTCAATGAGAAACCTCCTTGAAAAGGTATGATTTGCACGTTTTCGCTTCGTTTAAAAACACCAAAGGATTGGGATATTAAATGTTCTTATTGTTATCCTATTGGTAATTTTGAGAATGCTATTTATAGACAACGGTCAATTTATACAATATTAAAATAAACCCCTTCAAAGTCAAGGAAATTATACGCTTTGAAAAACAACTGGGGATAAAATAGCCTGGAAGATATAAATCATCATATCGCGCACCAAGTTTTTGAGTATTACTTTTATTTTATCTGCGGTCCTTAACGGGTTTGGGCAATTGTTCTCTTTGACGGTTAAACAGATGCAATTTTCTTGTTTTTGTAAAGGGTGTCCCTTATCTGGTAGTCCCATGATTCCAATCCATCCACCCGCATATAGGTATAGTCTTTGATCTGGATTTTTTGCAGCTGTCCTTTGGCATCCCATTCTACCATGGATTTTTCCGGGCCTTGCCCCCCCCTATTCTTTATTTCACCTTCCACACAAAATTTTGATTTACAGACAAGGGTGATGGATGCGCCGGGCAGACCATGGTGGAAAGAGCTTAAAAATTGCTGGAAAGCCTTTTTCCATGGGGCGGTCAAAAGACCTGTGGGAAGCGTATCTTTCCAGAAGGTTCCGGGTTCCAATACCAGGGGATGGCTTGGCAGTGCTTTAAACAGGCGTCTGAGAAAGGAATCATTCCCAGAGATCTCATAAAAGAAAAATCCAGACGGGTTCTCATAGAAAAAGAGCCGGCCCCTGCCTGAATCAAAATAGGTTTTTCCGTTCTGGTCCATTTTAACGGTGAGTGCCAGGTCCTGGATTTTCTGTGTCCCCTGGAATACTTTAAAATATAGGCAGTCGTCCAAAAGATAGGTTTGGCAAAATCGTTGGCCTTTTTTGGGCTGACAGGTTTTATAAGGGTGCCGGCGCAGGGTAGGCTATTGATACGATATTCTGAGGCTTGGATGAAGCCTGAAAAACAAAAGGGCAGGGTTGATGCCCCGAGTAAGCCGTTTTCCTGGACCTGGATATGGAGGTGGGGCTGGGGAGAATACCCGGAATTTCCGCAATGGCCTAAAAGATCTCCCTGGGTGACCCAATCTCCTTTTCGGGCCTGGATAGACCCCTGGCACAAATGGGAAAGTTCCACAAAAAATCCTGCCTCGGTCTGGAGAATCACATGGTTGCCCCAGTTATTCTCTGTATCTACTCTGCCCACTGGATTATCCGGAATTGTGTTGGCAAGTGAGATGACCCGGCCGCTCACCGGTGAAAGAACAGGCTTGCCAAAGCAGTGATAATCCTGTGGGTGATAACCGTCTCCCATGTGGGGGCTGCCCGCCTCATCAACGATGATAAAATCAATGGCATGGCAATAGTTCCCCTGGTGGGTCCATTGACCCGCAGCCCCCTGCCAGACAGACCACTCCCCTTCAAAGGGGGGGCTAATGCCAGGCCTGTTCCCATTAAAGCGGCGGCCTTGAAAGAGAAAGGTCTCCAGTGTTTCTTCGGGGGAGGATTTTATTTCTTTTGCCAAAAGGTTGGAATCAATCACCCCCAAAAAATATAAAGACAAGAGGAAGACAAGAGGAAGACCAGGATAAAGGGCAGGGTCAGCACCTGGATTCCCAGGGGGGAAAGCAGGGTGGAAACTGCTGCGGTTGTTATGGCGGCACCCATGACTGCCATGATGGACAGAAGATAGGTTTTTGGCGATGGGATGAGAAAGGCGCCCACAGCCATGGAAATGAGGATGAAATTAAATTGACTCAAATCTGAAAAAACTGCTGATCCACTTCCCTGGACCAGGGCAGTGGCAGCCGTTCCTGTGAAATAGCCGATGATGGAGAACAGGAAAAGAATTCTGGAATGGCCCAGGATTCCCAAGGCGATCATGGCCCCACAGAGGGGGTAGGGTATGAAAAAAATGGCGCCAAGGGCAGTGAGATACCCTTGTGCCCAGGCCGGTAAAATTGTTTCGGATCCCAATACCCCGGTGGAAAATGCCGGAACTGCCAGCGGGACTGCCAGCAGGATTAGGTTGGTGACCATGAAAAAAGGAAGACTGAGGATGGGCAGCTTAAAAAAGGTATAAAAAATATGATTCAGGCCCACACAAAGTACAAGGGTTATGATGCCAGCCACCAGAGCCGCCAGGGCAATTGCCAGGGTGGGGTCATAAAAATACCCCATGGAAAATCCCACCAGCAGAGGATTATACAGATAGACCCGGTGGATGAGGAGCAGCCTGCCCCGGCCCAGAAAAGAGGCAAATAACCAGGCCGATGCCAGACAGAGCAGTCCCATGACCAACACCTGGGGTACAAAGATCAGGGCCAGGGATAAGACCATACCGAACAGGGGGCTTGGAATGCATACAATCTCGGAAATGGCAGTGAAAATTGGGACAATTCTTTGGTTCATGCGGCAACCACCCTGTGTATTGCAGGTGTTTGGGCCAGGCGTTTGGGCAGCCGTTCCCGTTGGACAATATCACTCAAATCCTCGGGTTCACGGATGAGATCGATTTCCCTGTTTTCTCCGATGAGCACCACAGCCGGTCTTGCATGGATAAACTGCATCCACTGGGTCACATTATAGGCGCCCACCGGGGAGAGTATCATCCGGGTACCGGGTTTCAGGGCTGGCAGCATCATATGTTCCTCAATCACATCGATATTCATGCACAACGGGCCGTAGATGACAGAAGGCTCCCCTGCCCCACAGATTTCACGGTCAAAATTGATGTGGTGCTTATACCATTGGGAGGTGGGCAGCAGATTGATACCGGCATCGGCCACATAGGCCTTTCTCCCGTCGGGTAGGCGCTTAGATGCCATGATGGTGCTGACCATGGATCCGGCTGAATCGATCATGGACCGTCCGGATTCAAGTACCAGTTCGGGCAGATTTTTGTGGGCATGGGTGAATAGGGCTTGGGTAATGGCCTCTGCATAGTCTTCAATGGGCGGCACCACTATCTCCGGCCCGTGGTAGCTTCCCTTCAGGCGGCTTCTGGAGGGAAATCCCCCGCCCAGGTCAATATAGGTTATTTTGAAGCCAGAGGCCTCGTCCACATCCTGTGAAAACTGCATCAGTTTTTTAATTGCCCGGCCATAGGCATCAGGGTCTAGAATATAGGTGCCTATATGGGAATGAAGACCGGTCAGCACCAGCCTGTTTTTTTTCTTTATCCGCCGGGCAGCAGCCATGGCCTGACCGGATTCAAGGTTGAACCCGAACCTGGACCACTGGGGATAAATGCCCGTATCCATATTTATTCTGATACCCACCTGGATTTTTCGGTCCACCTCCTTGGCGATTTGTTCAAGCAGGTAGAGTTCATCCATGTGATCAATGTGGATTCTTGCCCTGTCTGCCACGGCTCGCCTGAGGTCTGCCTCACTCTTGCAGGGACCGTTGAATATGATATGGGATCCCGGAACACCCAGGCGGCGAGCTTTTTCATATTCCATGCCCGAGACCACCTCGGCAACCGCCCCTTCCTGGTGGAAAAGGGCACAGACCGCATCCAGATAATTGGTCTTATAGGACCAGCCAAAGGTCACTTTTGGGTATCTGGATTCAAAAGCCCCGGAGACCTTCCTGAATCTTTCCCTTATTTTTTTTTCGGAAAATACAAATAAGGGGGAGCCAAATTCTTTGACCAACCGGTCGATGGACACTCCCTCTATCCGCTCCTGGAACGTA
Organism: uncultured Desulfobacteraceae bacterium; assembly: GCA_964021475.1. Classification (GTDB taxonomy): domain Bacteria; phylum Desulfobacterota; class Desulfobacteria; order Desulfobacterales; family Desulfobacteraceae; genus NBML01. The sequence goes on from CAXHYW010000002.1 coordinate 26,576, forward strand.
TCGGTATAGTCAGCCATCTTGCCAGCCTTGTGGGCCATCCCGGTTTCTACTTTTCGTATATAGGGAGTTTGGTATTGCGCTTTCATTATATCTCCTTTTCTAAAATTCACTATTTTTAAGATTCGCCATTGATCGTGATTGCCTGGAACCGGTCCATGTTACAGACGGTCTCATAGGTATATCGGATAAAAAGTTTACCTGCTTCGTAGGCTTTTTTGCCCCTGGCAGGAAGATTCAATGCCGTGCGGATCATATCGCCGGGCAGGTTAACCCCCACACCCGTTGCAAAATAAGACCAGGCCGGAAACCTCGGGTTTATTTCAATCAGATAAAGATCGGCGCCATTGACCATGCATTCCAGTTCAAAGGGGCCTTTCCACTGGAAGTGGTCAACAAACCGGTTGGCAGCCCTAAGCAAGGCCTGGTTTTTAATGGTGACCCCGGTCCATATTTTTCCAAGAGAAGTTGTGGACAGCTTTTTAACCGACACCTGGCCGATCATGTTTCCCTTGCCATCCCCCACACCCACCAGATTAATTTCTTCGCCTTTGATCAAACCCTGGGCGAGAACGGGAAATCCCCATTCAGCCGACAGTTTATTAAAATTTTTCATTGCCTCCCCCGGGGTCTGGGACAGGTGGGCTCCGTAGAAAGACCCCTTAACCATCAAGGGCAGGCCAAGCAGATCCATTGCAGTGGTCAACTGATCCCAGGAATAAAGAATATGGGTTTTGGGGGCCTTTATACCTATTTTTTTTGCCACATGGGGTATGTTGACCTTGTCCCGGAGTTGGTATTGCGCATCATCGGGAATAAAGAGTCCGATACCCCGGTTTTCAAATTCAGACCGGAACCTTGTATAGATGGGCAGCTCGGAATCCAGGCTGGGAATAATAAAATCCAATCCATGTTCTTTTTTAATCTCAAAAATCCGTTTCATAAAGGGTCCCGGACCTTCCGAGGGATAGGGAAGCAAAAATGTCTTATCAATGAGCCAGTCCAGATAGATACCCGGCTCCAGGGCGTCATAGGCAAGCCCTAGGATTTTTACATCCAGGGAGTCATCTTCCCTGAGAGATCTTGCCACACCCACGCCAGGGCCTGGATTGTCCGCTGCATTTATT
>CAXHYW010000003.1:0-27331 GCA_964021475.1 uncultured Desulfobacteraceae bacterium
TGCTTCGAAAGATCCTGAATCGTATTGACCCAGACGGTATTGAACCAGACGGTATCGAACCCAACGGTGTCGAACCAGATAGTATTGTAGAAGACAGTATAGACCTTGAAGAGACTGTGTTTGGAGAAGATATTTCCCAATTAAATGGGGCCCAACGTTTTAATAAGGCCAAATTATTTGAACGGTTTGGCAACGATGAAGAGTTGATCCAGGTTGTATTGGATGCTTTTCTTGAGGAGGCACCTGAATTGATCGTAAAAATTAAAACAGCACTTGATAATGGAGATACGGATTTGATCAAAGCCCATGCCCATGCCTTGAAGGGATCTGCAGCAAATGTGAATGCCGATATTTTGAAAGAGATGGCCTTGCGCTTGGAGCAGGATGCAAATCAAGGGGAATTGGTTTCAATATCACAGATTTTTTCGGATATTGAAGAAGAATTTCATACCTTTAGCAAGGAAGCCACGTCGTGATTGATATTGAAAGTATGTCAATTTTAGTTGTGGATGATATGAAAAGCATGCGGCTGACCATACGGAAAATGCTGAGGAATCTTGATATCGGAAAAACTCTCAGGTTTGCAGAAAATGGAAAAGAGGGGCTTTCGGTCTTGAGCAATACTCCCTGTGATCTTGCCATTATTGATTGGAATATGCCGGTGATGAACGGGACCGAGATGATGAGCATGATCCGGAAAGATAAGGCCCTGAGAGATATGTCGGTCATCATGGTGACCGCAGAAAATGAACGCGATATTGTTTCCGAGGTTGCGGAGAGTGAAATTGATGGCTATCTGTTAAAACCCCTGACTCTTGAAGCTCTGGATAGAAAAATCAAGGCGGTTGTGGAGAGTGCCAATCATCCAGACCAGGCCACCAAATATTTGCTGAATGCCCGGGAGCGTGAAGAGGCAGAAGATTATGATGGCGCCATTGAACAGATCCGGCTGGCGTTAACTCACAAGCCCTCTGCATCCAGGATTTTGCGAAGGCTGGGCTTGGTTCACTTTAAAATTGGTAAGTCCGGAATTGGTGAAAAATGTTTGCAAAAGGCCATGTCGGTCAACAGCCAGGATACCATTACCCGTGATGTTCTGGCTCGATTCTATTTGAAAAAAAATGAATATGAAAAAGCGGCCCGGATTTATCTTGAAATCATGTCCCTGAGTACCCGGTATTTTAATACGGCCATGATTCTTGGAGAAAAGTTGATGGGGAGCGGATATAAATCTTTGGGCATTGAACTGTTTAAAAAGGTGATGGTCAGATCCGGTAAAAAGCTTTCTTTCCAGGATGCCATTATTGATATTTGTCTGAATAACGGGGAGTATGATTACCCGAAAAATCTATTGGCGATGGCGATTAATGACAATCCTTCAAATTATGATCTTATTCATCGGGCAGGGGTTGTATTTTATGATACCGGTGATTTTGAGCAAGCCTTGAAATATTTTAGAAATGTGGATTCCCATAGGGGCAATCATGTCCAAGCAAAACTTTATATTGCTAAAATTTATCATATGAACGGAAAAGTGCTGAAAGCAGACGATTACCTCAACCAGATTCTCCGCATTGATCCGCACAATCCAGAAGCCCTTGATTTAAGAAGGGAGTTATAACCAGATTTTTTGAAAGGGCAGCACCTTTACAATTTGCCTGCCGATACATGGTTGATGGAGGAGGCCATGTAGCCTGCGCCAAATCCATTGTCTATGTTCACCACAGCAATATTGGAACTACAGGAATTGAGCATGCCCAGAAGGGCGGTCATCCCGTTGAAGCTGGTGCCATAGCCAATACTTGTGGGAACCGCAATCACCGGGGCTTTGACCATGCCAGCCACGACACTTGGCAGGGCGCCTTCCATGCCAGCGATCACAATGATCACACTGGCTTCAAAAATTATGTCCTTATGGGCAAATAGTCTGTGAATTCCGGCAACACCGACATCAAAAAGTGTCTCCACTTCATTTCCCATGGCCTGGGCCGTGAGGGATGCTTCTTTTGCCACGGGAATATCAGAGGTGCCAGCCGAGATGATGAGGATTTTTCCAAATCCTGTGACAAGGGGCACTTTTTTTTGAATTCTTAGAAGTTTTGCATCTTCAAAATAAACGGCTGTGGGCAAACTCTTTTTTACAGCCGTGGCCTTTTCTTGATCAATCCGGGTCACCAGGATGATTTCTTCTTTTGAGACCATTCGTTCAAGGATACCAATGATCTGATCACTTGTTTTTCCCATGCCGAAAATCACTTCGGGAAATCCTTTTCGCAAAGATCTGTGATGATCAATGTGGGCAAAATCAATGTCTTCAAAGGAAAGATCCTTGAATTGACTGGCCGCATCTGTAACGCTTAAGCCTCCCTTTGCCACCTGGGACAAAAGTTTCGTGAGTGTTTCTTGGTTCATGGGGCTTGCCTTTAATCTTTCCGTCGAAGCCAGGAAAGGCCTTTTGAGGCTTTATCCTCGTTGGCCGCCAGTGTCTCGGGGGGTTCTCCTGAATTATCAGGGGTTTTGGATGGGGTGGAATCCGGGGCGTTTGTTTTTTTTTCTGGGGTGGCCTGGGCATTGCCCCATTTATATTTGCCGAATTTGCAGTACCCCTGGACATTGTTAAACCGGGCATCAATGTCTTTAGGGATGGGAATCACATTGCCCTCAATATTGGGGGCAAGGTATTCGGCAAGTTCCACACTGCCACCGCCGGACAGGATAATGGAATCGATATCCCAGTCATTTTCCCACAATCGGTTCAGGTCCGATGCAATGGCTGTGGCCGCATGTGTATAGACCCTTTTTTTAAGGTTGTTGATATTAAATTCTTTGCCCTTGATCTTAATCATACCCGCCTTTACAAATTTAAAGATTCGGTACAATTCAATATTAATATTACTTTCCTGTCTTAACTTGTTGGCAAATACGCCGAAACATTTTGAAATACCGGTGTCCATGGTGGATGAACCCCGTTCAATGTATTGAAGATGGTCAAATATGGAAAAATCCGTGGTTTTAAACCCGATATCCACCACACCCAGTTTCTGGACGGCAAGGGCTTTGTCTTTTATCTTGCCATATTCATCAAAAATCAAATTGAAAATGGATCCAATGGGCTGGGGAATCACATGAATTTTGTCAATGTGAATCCGTTTGGTTTCATCTTTTCCGTTTGCATTGTGATAGGTGATCTCATGGGTTCCCTGGATTATTTCTTTTAATCGCCGGGAATCGCGTTTGAGGTATCCCACGGGAAGGCCCGTCACTACATTGATAGGGCCTGTTGAGTCACTACAGATGCCAGCTGCGGTGATGGCAAGAATTTTGACAAAATTTTCAATGAGTTTTTCCTGGTCAAGGGTAAACTCAGCAATATTGGACTGCTGTTCTGCGTAACTGCCCAGAAAATAGGTTTTGTCATTTAAGGTAATATGCAGGTTGGCGCTGGTATCTTCTTCCCCGAGAAAAGAGCGGAATTGAATGTCAGTGGCATCACCGATAAGGGATTTAAAAATGATGGAGTTCTTTCCATTATATGCTTTTGTATATCCAAAACCGACATCGATTCCAACTATTTCCATGTCCATGCCTCCCCCAAATTTGTATGCTGATTCTTTTGAACCGAAGTGTTTCCTTCAAAAAGATAAATATCATTATGGGTAAAGGATAGTCAAGGGATATTGAAGGGAAACCGTTCGCTTAGGTTCTTGCACTTATCCGTTAAATATTATAATAGATTGCCAGTAAATTTTACAGATTGGAAAGGCCGATGAATAAAGACACAGTGTTTGCAGAAAAAAAAGAAAGAATAGAACCCTTTGCATTTAATAGGGAAGTTGCGGCAGTATTTGATGATATGCTGAAACGATCGGTGCCGTTGTATGGAGAAAGTATCCAGCGGCAGGCCCAGTTGACTGCAGCGTTTTACCAGGAACAAACCCGGATTTATGATCTGGGATGCTCCCATGGCAATCTGGGGTTTTTGATTGCCGAACAATTTGGTGATATTAGCTTTTCCATGGTCGGGGTGGACAGCTCCCGTCCCATGATTGACAAATATCAGGCCCGGCTTGGACAGGCAGCCAAATCCCATGGAATTGATCTGGTCTGCGGCCTGCTTGAAGATATCCGGATCGAAAAGGCCTCGGTGGTGTTGATCAATTTGACCCTGCAGTTTCTGGAACAAAAAAAAAGGGACGCGCTGATAAAAAAAATATACCAGGGGCTGTTGCCCGGCGGTATCCTGTTGGTCACGGAAAAAACCATAAACAAGGGGTTGCCCTTAAATGAGCTGGAGCAAGATTTTTACCGGCGATTCAAGCGCGAAAATGGGTATTCAGAACTCGAAATCAGTCAGAAGCGGGATGCACTGGAAAAGGTATTGATTCCCGAATCACTTGGGGTCCACAAAAAACGGTTTCTGAGTTCCGGTTTTTCATCCGTTGATGTCTGGCTCAAATGGTTCAATTTCGCCTCCATGATTGCCATAAAATAAACAAAGGTGTTGGCAACGCCTGCCACCAGATAATATTAATAGTACAAGGACAGGATGGAACGGTTTTTAGAGCGGCACCAGGAATTTAAGTTGAACCAATGGGTCAAGGAACTTGGCAGTATCATTCAAACAAAACGAGCGTTTTTGGACGAGACCCGTGGCAATTTCCAACGGTTTAAAAACGTGGTGGAAAGCCTCCCGAATAGGGTTCCTTCCAAAATAGACCTTGGGGGGCAGCATGTTTTGGTGGGGGATGAATCGGACATCTCCCCGGAGGAAAAAAAGGATCTCCATGAAAAGCTGATGCACTTGTGTCCCTGGCGTAAGGGACCTTTTAACCTTTTCGGGGTGGACATAGACACGGAATGGCAGTCCTGGATGAAATGGGACAGACTTTTGCCCCATTTGCCGGAACTTGAAGGACGGCGTATTCTGGATATCGGTTCCAGTAACGGGTACTACATGTTTCGCCTAGCCGCAGAAAATCCTTTGTTTGTCCTGGGACTGGAACCCCAGAGTTCTTTTTATTACCAATACCTAGCCATTCAGAAATATTTGCGACAGGAAAATGTCTTCTGCTTGCCCATTCCCCATGACCAGCTGCCCGGAATGGACCGATATTTTGATCTGGTCTTGTGTATGGGCGTTCTCTATCATCGCAAATCCCCCATTGACATGCTGAAAAGTATTCATGATTCTTTAAAAAAGGGTGGCCAAATCGTCCTTGAAAACCTGGTCCTTGATTCAAAAAAAAATCTCTGCCTTTTTCCCAAGGATCGGTATGGGAAAATGAGAAATGTTTATTTTATTCCGGACCTATTGACCATGGAATCCTGGCTGGCCAGGGCCGGGTTTACCGATATCCGATGTGTGGATGTTGAAAAAACAAGTCTGAATGAACAGCGCAAGACCGACTGGATCCAGACAGAATCTCTGAAAGATTTTTTGGACCCTAGGAATCCGGACAAAACCATTGAAGGTTATCCCGCCCCGGTCAGGGCCATATTTATGGCCAGGGCGTAGCTTAAGTTCTTTAATCCCAGTTATGATTTTTTGAGAAAGATCAGTTATTGTTCATCTTCAAATAAATAATACTGATTATAAATCTGCTGGTATTTTCCAGATTTTTTTATATGATCGAGTGCATCTTGCCAATTTTTTATAATTTCGTCAGGAATATTTTTTGAGAAAGCAATATACCCCCCAGATTCTAATAAAATAACAGGGGTTTGCTGAACTTTATCTGGAGATAACCCCGCTCTTCCCATGGTTTTTAGTACTGTCATACTGGCCTTAGGTGTCAGATCGACTCTTCCCGCTTTTAACATTTTAAAGCAGCCGATATAGTTATGATTGGTATTTATATTTGTAAAATTATTTTCCCTCAAAATAGTCTCATGTATACTCCCAAGCATAACACATATATTTTTAACTTTTTTAGCATCTTCTAACGTTTTTATTCCAGTTGGGTTGTTTTTTATTTCATAGAAGTAGTCAGTCTCTTTCTGAAGTGGTCCTACCCATTTAACACTATTTTCTCTTTCAGGTGTCCTACTTACATTAAACAAAGCGATGTTGATATTTTTTTGAACCTTAATTAATCCTCTCTTAAAAGGGAGTTCATTAATATTTCTTGAATGTTTTAATTTGATCATCATTTCCCGAACTAATTCTATATTAAATGATCGTTTGCCCGTGTGCTTTTTCCCTCTTAATTCATTTTTTTTATCAACATATGTCTGCCCTTTCAAACTATGAGTAAAAAAATTAATACTTGCAGCAAACACAATATTTGAACTAAATATTAACGTTAATACTAATAGAATCAACGGCTTCATCTCTTCTCCTTCTTGAAAAATATTATCAGTATAATTTAAAATTATATCAAAAAATAATAATGTAAATACCATCTCTTGTTTTGGATTAAGGTTGTTCGCAGATTCAGCCCCTAGTCGATTCAATAGCATTTTTAGCCCATATTTTCATATACTTAATTTTATACTTTTCGAGGTGATGTAAAAAGGCAGGGATGGCAAAAGAAATAAGCGGTATTTGTCGTCGATGTCCAGGCGAATTTTATAACGTGTCTCTTTTGGAAAAAATATTCAAACATCAACATCTGGTATAAACCAAATTTTTAATTTTTAAAGGGAAATTTATTTTTATGGGACAAGGTATTTTTAAAGGAATCAATTTTTTCTGGTACTGACCCCTTCAAGAAAAGGAACATTGATTTTTCGCACCAGCTGACGTCAATTGATTCCATGACTTGGTAATCAGGCAACTTGTTGAACATTTTTTCTTAGAAGCGTGTCATTATAAATGAATTAAAATTTATTCATTTTTTACCTTTGCTCCATCTAACGCCTTCCGGATTGTTTTAGCCAGATCTCTTTGTGAAATCGGTTTTTTTAAATCAGCTTTGATTTTGTAATCTGTTTCTTCATTAGCGGATAGCTTCTTGCTATATCCTGTGCATAAAAGAACCGGAATATCGTGTCTGATATCTCTTATTGTCTGGGCCAATTTATCACCGGTCAATTCTGGCATTGTCATGTCTGTAAGCACAAGATCAAAACCGTTTGGGTTTGATTTAAAAAGTTCCAATGCTTTTATACTGCTTGCCTTTATCGTTACTTGATATCCAAGAGATTCCAATATTCGTTGGGTTAGTTTGAGAATTGGCAGTTCATCATCAACCAATAGTATTTTTTCTGTTCCTTTGGGAAGAAATTCAGATTCTTTAGGTTCATGGGTCTCAAATTTTTTTGTGACAGGCAAATAGATTGTAAAAACACTGCCTTTATTCAGCTTGCTTGATACTGTAATGGTTCCACCATAGGACTCAACAATACCATGTACCATGGCAAGGCCAAGCCCGGTTCCCTCTCCGGAACCCTTGGTTGTAAAATAAGGTTCAAAAATAGAATCCATAATATCCTGGGGGATTCCAGTACCTGAATCAGATATGGTTATTTTAATATAGTCTCCAGACTCCAGATTAGGATATTCTAACACTGCCGTGTTGTCGAGCTTGACCTCCTCCAAACAAACGTCAAGGATACCGCCATCTTTTTCCATTGCATGCGCCGCATTGGTGAACAGATTCATAAAAACCTGGTGAACTTGAGTCTCATTTGCCAGAATTAAGGATTCGCTTTTAATGTTTGACTTTATTTCAATAGTTGATGGGATTGATGCCCGTATAAATTTAATAACCTCCCTGGCAATTGTATCAACTCTCATGGGTTGAATCTTTTCATCTGATTGGCGGGCGATGGTCAATATCTGTTTTACCAGATCTTTTGCCCGCAGACCTGCGGTTTGGATCTCCTGAAGATCATCTTCCAGTTCAGATCCTTTACCAACCTCCTCTAAAGCAATACTGGAAAAACCAATGATTGATGAAAGGATATTGTTAAAATCATGGGCAATACCACCGGCAAGTGTTCCAATGGACTCCAATTTTTGGGATTGCTGCAGATGAAATTCAAGCTTCTTTTTATCTATCTCTGCTTGTTTGCGTAAGGTAACATCACGGGATATCCCAATGACAGTTTTAACACTTCCATCACTTGCAAACTCAGGATTTAACTGTAACTCTAAACTCTTTTTGCATAGAGCTAATTCAACGTCAAACTCAACATTTTGTTGCTTACCTGTGTCAAATACAAGTTTAATATTTTTTCCCCATAATTCACACAAATGGTCAGGAAAACCCATTTCCCGATGGGTTTTTCCTATATACTGATCAATGGGTAAACCCGTTGCCTCAAGGGCGAGTTTGTTGGCATAGATGTGTTTAAATCCTTTGTCGTATCTCATGATATAGTCACCGATATTATCTACGATAGCTCGGTATTGTTCCTCTCGGTCTTTCAACACATCTTCTGCCTGTTTCTGATCAGTTATATCCAAATGAGAACCTACCATACGAATTGAATGACCGTCTTCATTTTGAATAAAAGAAGCTTGTGCAAGAATCCAGCGATATGAACCATCTTTATGGCGGAATCGAAATTCAGTCCGATGGTCCTGGTTTACATCTTTAATGCTTTTTTCTATGATTTTTATTGTTGGCTTAAGATCATCGGGATGGACACGATCTTCCCATTCGGAAAAATCATTACTGATCTCGTGTTCTTCGTATCCAATGTGCTTTTTCCACTCTGCTGAATAGTTGACTTCATTGGTAATCAAATCCCAATTCCACAGTCCGACATGCCCCGCTTTCACTGATTCCTTCAGATCGGCAATTGAATTACGAAGTTTTTTCTCGTTATCCAACAACAAATTTCGATCCCTAAAGATAATCACAATAATAATCAGGCAGAGAAAACCGCCAATTCCACCAGACCACTGCCAGACAAGAGACCAGTCAACACCCTTCTCAAATCGTAACTGCAACCACTTTTGTAAAATAGATTCATGCTCTTCACGGGAGAGAGAATGGATAGTTTTGTCAAGAATAGTTGCAAGTTCCGGCCAATCCTTACGAATAGCAAACCTCACGGAGTCGTTTCGAAAAGGAGCAGATGCAGCGACCTTTAGGTTTGTTAACACATTCTTTTGGATTTGATAACTGGCCGTCAATAGATCGCCCACATAAGCTTCTACATGTCCGTTGGAGACTGCTGTTAAGGCCTCTGGCACACTATTAAAAGGTACAATTTTAATTTTCAGAAAATCTTTTTGCATCAATCTATGAACCGTCCAATCTTTAACGACTGCAACTTTTTGTCCATTAAGAACCGAGAAATCACCGAGAAACGGTGTCTTTATTCGGTTGATCACTACATAGGAGACTTGAAGATATGGACTGGTAAAATTAAGGTACTTTTCCCTTTCCGGATTTTTTAACCCAGAAAACATATCAATCCCTCTATTTTTGGATTGTTTCATTAGATCGGGCCATGCGAAGTATTCGGCCTCAAATTTGAGGCCAGTGCGTTTTGAAATATGTTTAAGATAATCTGCACTAATTCCAACCATGGCACCAGAATCGTCCATATAAGTAAGAGGTGGGTATTGACTGGTACCGATTCTGATTTCTTTATGAATTTCCAACCATGCTTTTTCCCTGTCATCAAGTTGGAATCCATAGACAAGAGGATCTTTGCTCCCAGGGGAGAGAGAATTTTCTGATGATGCAACATTATAAGCGCAGAAACTCCAACTCATCATAATTATGATAAAGGACCATTTAAATCTTTGATTGCAAAAAATTTTCAAATAGTAGTTTCCTTTTTATATAAATTGTAGTCACCTCTAAAAAAGATATCGTCAATTTTTTCAAAACACAAAGAAGGAGGCTAAAAGGAATATGAATAAGGGACGACAATACTAAATAATAATGTTACTTAACTCTATGACAGAAAGCAAGTTTATCATGTTTATTTATGGTATTTGTGTTGTCAGTTTTTTTTGTTGAGAGTGTGACCCCGCCCCTATTTAAAACAATACCACGCCCGCCTTTGGTATAGGCCGATTATAGATCTGAGGAGGTACCAGGTCTATGAAAAAGAAAACACGAAGGCGCAGGTGTAAAAATTGTCATGATTTATTCAACCCGGATTGCCGTAAATCCTTAAATGGGTTGGGGATCGCATTGGTAAGAGGTTACAAAATACTGATTCTCCTTTTCATAGAAAACCACTCCGTCAAGATACCCCACATCTCCCTTTGATTCATGGGATAGCCCCAGCTTGAATTCCTTTAGGGGAAAAATATTCCAGTCATGGGAGACACAAATCGCGATTTCGTGGTCATTGAGTTGCTTAAGCCGGTCGATCATGAATTCGCTTAATATGGCCGAAGTTGTTTCCGGGTTTTCCATGATATCGTCATCAATTTTAAGGTCGAACCAGTTGCGGATAAATTGTTCGCTTCCCTGGGCTTCCACCAGGTGAATGGCCTTTTCAATGTTTTTAATGTAAAAAGGGGCCAGAAAATCACTGGTGCTATTATGGGCCACAAAGGCTTTGTGCTGCTGGGTATACCCTTTGTCTATCAGGTAAGCGGTTTCAATGCACCGGCCAAAGGTGGAGGAAAACAGTTTGGGCACTGGCTTTTCCGGCAAGTTTTTTCCCAATTCAAGGGCAAAGGTTTTTCCCCCTTCGGTCAAGCCCATAAAGGGTTCCATTCGGGCCTCTTTGGGGAAAAAACGGTCTGAATGCCGGATGATAACCGATATTTTTTTTACCCCGTCGTTCAAAAGAGAGGTGATGGTCTCAATGGTCTGCTGTGATCTTACTTCGTGTTTTAATTCCATTTATACTTGGCTCCCAACCCCCTTCATGGGGGGGTATCTTTTATTGTTGAATAGATTTCATACTCTATGGTATAGGAGCTGTCAATATTAACCAACTTAAAGTAAACGAACTTAAACCAATTGAAACCACCTTTATGGAGGGGAAAAATGCCAAGGCAGATCAGCATCATCGGGGTACCCATGGATTTTGGACAGCTTCTTCGGGGCGTGGACATGGGGCCGGCTGCCCTCCGGTATACCGGATTGATTTCAAGATTAAGAGCCCTTGGCCATGTGGTAGTGGACACCGGGGATGTCCGGATCCCCATTCGGGATGCCGATGGAAAGATCCCTTTGTCCGAAGACAAATATTTAGATGAAATCACCCAGATTTGTGATGCCATTTATGTTGCAGGTCAAACTGCCATCCAGCAGGGGCATTTTCCCTTGTTTCTGGGGGGGGATCATTCCATTGCCGTGGGAACGGTTTCAGCGGTATCCCGGGAAGATGATCCCATTGGCCTTGTCTGGATAGATGCCCATGGGGATTTTAACACACCGGAAACCTCTCCTTCTGGCAATATCCACGGCATGCCTTTGGCAGCCTTGATTGGGGAAGGCCATCCTTCTCTTGTAAATGTCGGCCGGCCCGGCGCAAAAGTCCGTCCTGAGAATGTGGTCCTCATCGGCCAGCGGGATTTGGACCCGGCTGAAAAGAAACGGCTTAAACAATCCGGCATCACGGTTTTTACCATGCGGGATATTGACGAACAGGGCATTTCATCGGTTGCCCATAAGACCATCATGAGATTTGCCCATTTAAAACGGATTCATCTAACCGTTGATATGGACGGGCTGGATCCTTTGGAAGCACCAGGCGTTGGGACCCCTGTGCCAGGAGGGATCTCCTATCGTGAGGCCCATTTGCTGATGGAAACCCTGGCGGATTCCGGCAAGGTGGCCTCCATGGATATTGTTGAGGTGAACCCCATTTTAGACGTGGCCAATAAAACGGCGGAACTGGCGGTAGAACTGACCTTATCAGCTCTAGGCAAGAGTATTTTGTGAGCCTTGACGAGTATATTTTATCCCTGAAAAATTATAAAGGGTTTGCAGGGGATATTGTCTGCCACAGGACCATTCCCCCCCGGGCGCCGATCTTTGCAGATCCGGGTCTTGAGATGTCCCATGATCTTACCCCTTTGCTTAAGGCCCTGGGTATTCCAAATTTGTATATTCACCAGAAACGAGCCATTACAAAGATACAAAGGGGGATTCACACCGTTATTGCCACCCCCACAGCTTCGGGCAAAAGCCTGATTTATAACCTGCCTGTGGTGGATCAATTGCTGAAAAATCCCAAGGCAAGGGCTCTTTATCTGTTTCCCTTAAAGGCTTTGGCAAGAGATCAGCTGGAAGCGGTTCAGCATCTGCTGACGCTGGCGGGTTCCCTGAATTTGGGTTCCCAGAACCTAAAATCGGTAATAAAACCTGAGACCCATTTGGGCGATGCATCTCCAAAGTTGACGGCCGCCGTCTATGACGGGGATATTACGGCCTACCATAAAGCCAAGATCCGGCGGTCTCCGCCCCATGTGCTGCTCTCAAACCCCGAGATGCTGCATCTGGCAATGCTTGCTCACCATCACCTCTGGGAGGATTTTTTCTCCCAATTAAAATTTGTGGTCATCGACGAGGTCCACACCTATCGAGGGGTCATGGGATCCAACATGGCCTGGGTTTTTCGGCGGCTGATGCGAATCTGCCGGTTGTATGGGTCTGAACCTGTCTTTATCTTCTGTTCCGCCACCATTGCCAATCCCGCCTGGCTTGCCCGCAAGCTGACCGGTCTTACCGTTGAGGTGGTGGAGGAACAGGGGGCTCCTGGGGGACAAAAGCATGTTATCATGATGCGGGGTCTGGAAGGGGCTGCCCAAACGGCCATTGCCCTGATCCATTCGGCGGTGGCAAGACAGCTTCGCACCATTGTCTACACCCAGTCCCGAAAGATGACCGAACTCATCGCCATCTGGGCATCCCAGAGAGCCCGGGGTTTTGCCGACAAGATTTGTGCCTATCGGGCAGGTTTTTTGCCAGAGGAACGGCGGGAGATTGAAAAAAAACTAACATCTGGAGAGCTTCTTGTCGTGGTCTCCACCTCAGCTCTTGAGTTGGGGATTGACATCGGCAACCTGGATTTGTGTATTTTGGTGGGGTATCCGGGAACGATCATGTCCACCTGGCAGCGAGCAGGACGGGTGGGGCGGGACGGCAATCCTTCGGCCATGATTCTCATTGCCCATGAAGATGCCCTGGACCAGTATTTTATCAACCACCCGGATGTTTTTTTTACCATGCCTCCGGAAAAAGCCATTATCAACCCGGACAATCCCATTATTTTACAGCAGCACCTGGCCTGTGCCGCAGCCGAGCTGAGCCTGAAGCAGGGGGAGGATTTTCTTGGGGATACACAGATACAAAAGGGGGTCACCGCGTTGGAATATCAGGGAAAACTGCTTCGAAGCCGGGAAGGCGGGATCTGGTACAGCGCCAGAAAATTCCCCCACAGAGAGGTAAGTCTTCGGGGAACCGGAAATACCATTCCCATATTTTTAGAAGATACAAAGATCAATATCGGGAATATCGACAAACAGCGGTCCTATTTTGAAACCCATGAAGGGGCGGTGTATCTGCATGCCGGGCAATCCTATGTCATTACCCTTCTGGATCATGAAAAAGGAGTGGTGACAGCTAAGCGAAAAGAGCTGCCCTATTATACCCGGGCAACCTCCTCCAAATCCACCACCATTATTGAGCAACTGGATTCGCGGGTGGTAAAGGGAACGCGGGTTTGTTACGGACACCTTCGGATCACAGAACAGGTGACAGGATACGACCGGAAATTGACATCCACCCAAAAATCCATCGGAATTGTGCCCCTGGATCTGCCGAAACTTGAATTTGAAACCCAGGGGATCTGGATTGAAATCCCGGACAGGGTAAGGGCGAAAATGGAGTATGACCGGCTCCATTTCATGGGGGGAATTCATGCTATAGAGCATGCAGCCATCGGGATCATGCCCCTTTTAGTCATGACGGACCGAAATGATATCGGAGGGATTTCCATTCCCTTTCATCCCCAGACAGGGGGGGCTGCCGTTTTCATCTATGATGGGATTCCCGGAGGGCTTGGCTTGTCAAAACAGGCCTTTGATCAGGCTCAAATCCTGTTGGAACGGACTTATGAGGTGATTAATACCTGTCCCTGCGACACCGGATGTCCGGCCTGTGTCCATTCACCCAAATGCGGATCCGGGAACCGGCCCATTGACAAATTTTGCGCTAAAATTATGCTTGAAATGATCCTTTCAGACACTATAGAAAACGCTTTTCCCCAGCAACCTTTCCAAGGCTCCTCGGATAGAGCCATTCGGTTGACGCCAGAAAAACCGGACAATATACAAGCAATGGCACCCTCGGACGTTACCCTGGCAGGAGAGCCCGACCTGGAACAAGGATTCAGGCCTAACCTAGGATTTGGTGTTCTGGACATTGAAACCCGGCGGTCGGCCCAGGAGGTCGGGGGGTGGAACAAAGCGGAACGCATGGGGGTCAGTTGCGCTGTGCTCTATGATTCCCAATCAGATCAATTTCATACATTTTCCCAAGACCAGATTCCCCAATTGTGTCACCATTTGCAAACTCTTGATCTGGTCATTGGATTTAACATTATCCGATTCGATTATAAGGTGCTGTCCGGGCTGTCTGACTTTAATTTTAACGCACTTCCCACCCTGGACCTTCTCATGAAGGTTCACGAAATCCTGGGGTACCGGCTCTCCCTGGACCATCTTGCCCAACAGACCCTGGGGTGTCAAAAAAGTGCAGACGGCCTTATGGCCCTTGAATGGTGGAAACAGGGCCGATTGGATAAAATCATTGAATACTGCACCCAGGATGTCCGGGTCACAAGGGATCTGTATCTATTTGGTATTGAAAATCGACATCTGATTTTTAAAAATAAGGCCGAACACCAGGTGAGGATTCCGGTTAGGTGGTAGGGGGTAAAACCATGGCCTTTTTTAACTAAAGGGGATAAGTCTATTGCCTTTTTTAACTAAATTGGATACATACGCTGAATGTGTATTAATTTTTAATCAGGGAAATATTTTTTGGGGAAAACGGATGAATAGATTGGTTTTAATCGTTTTTGCAGCCGTTGTCGGTTTAACAGTTGCCAATCATGGGTGGGCGGAAGAAAAAATCTATGTGGGGTCGGAAACCTGCAAAGATTGCCATGAACAGCAATATGATAATTTTATGAAATATTCGAAAAAGGCGCATTCCTTTGACAATATCAAAAAAATGGAAACAAAGCTCACAGCCGTAGAATATCAGACCTGTTTTGAGTGTCATACCACGGGCTACAAACAAAAGGGCGGTTTTATCTCCGAGGCAAAAACCCCGGAAGTGAAAAATCCTGGATGTGAAGCCTGCCACGGGCCAGGCAGCCTCCATGCCGAGTCGGAAGATCCCGAAGAAATTATCGGGCAACTCACCATGGAAAACTGCATTACCTGCCACAATGAAGACAGGGTTCAGGCCTTTGATTTTAAACCGCTCATCTACGGCGGTGCCCATTGATTTTTTTGGAGAAAATTCATGTTTAAAAATTTATTCAGTCTGATCAACCGACGGTTGTGGCTTAAAATACTGATTCCGGTTTCCCTGAGTGTGATCCTGGTGATGTCTGTTGTGATCTGGTATAATATTTCCTTTCAAAACCGGCTGGGAACAGACCAATTGACCAACCAGAACAAGATCATGACCCTGGCCGTTGAAGGGGGAATGTTTGATGCCCTTGCCATTGGCGATAATGATACGGTCAGAACCCAGTTCAAACGGCTCAACGAAAAACTCAAAGGGTTTAAGGTGTTTGTCTATGATTTTAACGGGATTGTCTCATTTAGCTCGGATATCAATTCCGTGGGAAAACCCGTTAAAAACTATCTGGACAAAGCATCTGAAAAGGATCTTTCCAATATGCTCAAGACCGGCAAGGCCTCCAATACTTCTTTCCAGGTAACCCTGGAAGGAGAAATCTTTGCCATGGAAAATGATCCCATTCTCAACGAATCCCGGTGTTTTCATTGCCACGGCCCGAACCGGTCGGTGTTGGGCGGAATTTCTGTATTTTCCTCCATGGCTGCCATGAATACGAGCATTCAAAGGGGGAAATGGACCAGTATCTTCATCGGGATCACAGGCCTTTGTCTTCTGATCCTTTTGGTGTGGATGTTCTTTCATTTTCTGGTTAACAAAAAAATTCTGCTGGTTCTGGACGCCACTTCCCGGATGCGGGAAAAGGATTTTACCCACGAATATACAATAGAAAAGGGAGATGAGGTCAATTATATTCTTGCCAAGATAAACATCGTCACCCAGGAACTTCGGGGGACTATCCAGCAGATTGTGGAAAATTCCGGCACCATTTCCGTTTCTTCAAATCAGTTGAAAGGGATTGCCGATGATTTGAATGGGGCCAGCCAGGAAGCGTCTGAAATGACCGGCAGCGTATCGGCAGCAGCAGAAGAGATGAGCGTGGGCAACCAGTCCATTGCCACTACCATGGAAGCTGCCACCCAATCTTTGAACGCCATTGCCGCTGCCGTGGATGAAATGAGTGCCACTGTTGGTGAGATTGCCAAGGGGTCTGCTGAGTCAAAACAGACAATTGACCAGGTAGTGGGTGCCTTTGACAGCATTCTTGTCGCGGTTACCGAATTGGGGTCCAGGGCCAATGAGGTGGATGCGGTGACCGATCAAATTCGGTCCATTTCAGAACAGGTTGCCATGCTGGCCCTCAATGCAAAGATTGAAGCAGCACGGGCAGGGGAGGCAGGCAAAGGCTTTGCCGTAGTGGCCCACGAAATCACCGATCTGGCAGCTGATACCAACCAATCCACCATTGAGGCCGATGAAAAACTGGCCTGGATAAAAACCACCTCCAATGAATTGATTGAACGAGTGAAGGGCCTTGCAGGCCTTGTTCAAAGTTCCGATGAGGCCATCTCCAGCATTGCGGCTGCCGTTGAGGAGCAAAATGTCACCACCCTGGAAATTGCAAAAAGTATCAATGAGGTCTCCGGACAAATCTCCCAGGTGAATGATAGTGTGAACCAGGGCGCCCAGGTTGCAGCCGAGATTGCCCAGGATATCACCCGTGTGCAGGATGTCACTGTCCTGGTTCAGAAAAATTCCGGTACCCTTAACGAGAATGCATCGGCATTGAGCCTGATGGCAGAAAAGTTTTTGACCTTAATGAAGCAGTTCAAGGTTTAAATATAAAGGACTTATGAAGATCATAACCACCCACAAAGGGTCTGATTTTGATGCCCTGGCCAGTCTTTTTGCTGCGGCCCTTATATACCCGGATGCAAAACCTATATTGCCAAGCTCTATCAATGCCAATCTCAAAACCTTTTTATCCATTCACAAGGATCTATTTGATTTCTATTCTCCCGGGGAAATCGACTATGATGAGGTGGATACCCTCATCGTGGTGGACACCCATACATGGGAACGGCTTGATCAGCGGATGTTGGTCCTGAAGGAAAAACCCGATCTTCGGATTATTGTATGGGATCACCATATCAATGGGGACATGGAGACTGATGAGAAAAATGTCCGGGAGATAGGTGCCACGGTTACCATGCTGGTACAGGAAATAGAAAAACAGCGCAAACTGATTACCCCCATCCAGGCCACTCTTTTTTTAATCGGCCTTTATGAGGATACCGGTAATCTCTCTTTTCCCTCCACCCTGTCGGAAGATGCCTATGCGGCAGGTTTTCTGCTGGATCGAAAGGCTGATTTGAATATCCTTTCCACCTTTTTAAAATCAGCTTACAGCAAGCGACAAAAGGATATTTTATTTGAAATGGTCCAGAAAGCGGAACGGACCGAACTGGGTGGATTTTCCTTTAGCCTTTCCCAGCTTGATATTTCCGGGCGTATCCAGAATCTGGCCATGGTTTTGCAGATGTACCGGGAAATTGTGAATGTGGATGTGGCCTTTGGTATTTTCCGGGATACAGAACAGGATAAGTGCATGATCATCGGTCGAAGCGCTGTGGATGAGATCAATGTCGGCCTGATCATGCGAAGCATGGGGGGCGGGGGACACCCAGGAGCTGGTTCTGCCCTGTTAAAGGGGGTAAATCCTGAAACAATCAAAGAGATGATCATCGAACTTGTCAACGGTAACCAGTATTCATCGGTCATGTTGTCCGATATCATGTCATATCCTGTGGTTACCGTGGACCCGGATACCCTGGTTGACGAGGCGGTTATGCTGTTGAGGGATATGGGCTGCACCGGCATGCCCGTGGTGGACAAAGAGGAGAAGCTTG
The DNA here is from genome assembly GCA_964021475.1 of uncultured Desulfobacteraceae bacterium. Classification (GTDB taxonomy): domain Bacteria; phylum Desulfobacterota; class Desulfobacteria; order Desulfobacterales; family Desulfobacteraceae; genus NBML01. Next base: position 18,155 of record CAXHYW010000003.1, read on the forward strand.
TGGGGGTGATTTCCCGGAGGGATTTTAAGAAAATTCGGAAATCAAACCAGATGCAGTCACCTGTCAAAGCCTTTATGAGCCGAAATCTTGTGACCATATCCCATGAGAAAAGTGCCATTGAGGCGGCCAAGCTGATGATCAAACATGATATCGGCAGGATTCCCGTGATGAAGGGGGATAAAATCATCGGCATCATTACCCGATCCGATGCCATGCTCTATTTCTATGATCTTTTGCCTGATTAACGGGGTTGTGTTGGCCTTGTTTACATGAGCTTTTTCTTTGCTTTGATGGCCAGCTTTTCCCTGAATATTTTTGAATTGTGGCGGATATCAACGGGAAAGGTTTTTTCAATGAAAATATGGACAATGCTTTCGGTCAAGGGATTGGATTTGGCTAGGGCCAATAGTTCCTGGATAAACACTGGTTCATCTGCTATCTTTGTGACGGGTTCAATAAAGATCACCGGTATCTGATTTATTTTGGGGCCCACCCCGGTAAGGGCGCTTCTGAAAACTTTTTCATGATTGTTAAAGATGGCTTCGACAGGAATGGTAAACAGGGTTTGTTTTGCGGTGTCCACCCGGTGGTTTTTCCTTCCGCAGAACCAGATCCTCCCCTTCGAATCCAGCCATCCCAGATCTCCCATGCGGTGCCAGACGGTTCCGTTTGCATCGGGAATTTTTGCCAGAAGGTCTGATTCCCGGTTGTTAAAATATTGTTGGGTCACAAGATCTGCCTGTACCGTTATTTCCCCCACCTGATTTTCAGGTACCACCAGGGAATCTCTTAGTTGGGTAATGGGATTATCGTTGATTTTTATCAGCTTAATGGCTGTGTTTCCGATGGGCCTGCCGATACACATGCCAAACCCCTGTTCACTAAGTTTTCTGGTTTCCGATAAAATTTCATGGGATCCGATGGAGATGATGGGAACCGCTTCGGTGGCGCCATAGGGTGTGTGGATCTGGGTTCCCTTGGAAAGCATGGTGGAAAATTGTTCAATATTGGCAGGACTTACTGGGGCTCCGGCTGATACCACCCGTCGAAGGGAGGGCAGCTTGATCTTATTTTCCTTGCCGTATTTTCCCACCCGGTTGAGCAGGGCCGGTGAGGCAAACATATTGGTCACCCCGTGGTTCTCAATGGCTTCAATGATTTTTGAAGGATTTACCAGGGCTGGCTTGGTTGGATCCATATCCGGGATAACAGCGGTCATTCCAAGTACCGGATCAAACAGGGCAAACAAGGGAAAGGTGGGAAGATCAATTTCATCGGGCTCAATTTTAAAATGGGTTTGGATCTGCCGTATCTGGGCATCAAAATTTCCATGGGTGTAGACAACTCCCTTGGCAGGCCCTGTGGAGCCGGTGGTAAATACAATGGCAGCGGTTTCATCCCATGTGGTTCGCGCTTTTGGAAACTCTTCCCGCCGGGACATGAGTTCGGAAAGGGTATGACCGCCCCATAACCACCGTTTGCCTACGGTTACCCAGTATTTGACAGTTTTAAAGTATTTGGGTTTCAGGGTTCGAAGCAGGTGGGCCTTTTCAATGCCGATGAATGCCTTGGGTCTTCCCTGTTCAAGGCATTGGAGCATTCGGTCAATCCCCATGCCAGGATCCACCACCACGGGAACCGCTCCCACTTTGAACATGGCAAACATGGTAATAAAAAAATCCATTCCCGGGGTGATCATTAAAATAGTCCTTGTTCCCCTGGTAATACCGATACTTTCAAGCCCAAAGGCCAGGCTGTCGGAAAGCGTGTCCAGCTGACGAAAGGTAATCTGGCTGTACAATACCCGGTTGTTTTTGTCCCGGCCATGGGGGCAGACAACGGCTCGTTTATGGGGGGAAATCTCGGCCATTTGTTGAAGGCCCTGGGAAATATTGGTAAATTTTATCATAGAAATTTCTTTTTTAATTTATACAGGGTTCCAGGGAAAATTCCCTCTGGCACCTTGGGCGCCCGGGCTTTGATCTCTTTGGTTTGCGCTTGTGCTGTTTCTAAGGCAGTTTTTGTCATGTCCGTCAGTTCCTTTTCTTTTTCTTTAACTTGTGCAAGGCCCTGTCTCTCATTGACCTGGAAAAGAACATAGGTTTCTTTAATGGGTTTTTCTGCCTTTAGAAATGCTTTAATCAGGGTGGCTTTGCCTTTTTCCAATACTTTTTTTTGGGTGTTTGTGATTTTTTGCTGTTCCGGATATCGTTTGGAAATGGCCTCAATCCGGGCGAGTTCCCTGTCAAAAAGGGTGATTTCTGTGTTAAAATTTACCAGGGAAACATAGAGGTCCGGAAAGTGGTTAAAGCTGAATTTCAGCATCTCTTCCGGCAACTTTACATGGGGTAACTCAATTTTTTTATAAATTTTCATTTCAGGGGTTTTTTCTGTAAAATACAAGGTATAGACTAAAAAAGAGGAGGTCCCAATGGCACCTAACATCATCAAAAGAATAAAAATTCGTTTTTTTGTGAACCGTTTTTTCTTTGCAGGAAGGGGAGCTTCTTCTACAGCCTCAACATCTTCGCCTTGAGATTTGTCTTTTTGAACTCCTTTTCCTTTCGGGGACTTAGGGGCAGCAGTCCCTTTTGCTTTGTCACCTTCTTTAGCGGCATCTTTATTTTTCTTTTTTCCAAATCCAAGCATGGGTGCATTATTACCTGACCCGGGTCAAAAAGTCAAAAGGGATGATCTGGTTTTAGCAATTCTCGGTAACCTAATATCTGATGGTACCGTACTCGGAAAAATATAAATCTCCAAAATTAGGATCCAAAATAACGCAGATTTTGTAGGATTACTAATCTGCGCGTCTATCTGTGCCAACCTGAATGGTGCGATTTGGCCAAACACATGTTTATGCAAAAATAAGAAGTGTTCAAATTGTAAATGATTTCAAAATCAACTTAAATACCTTAAATTTTAAACTGCTTAATCATTTCATATAGCTCTTCAGCTAATCTGGACAATTCTGTGGAACTGATATTTACTTGTTGACTTCCTGATTTCATCTCATCTGAAGCCTGACTGACCATTGTAATATCTCTGGTTACTTCTCCTGCTACCGATGAGGTTTGGTTCACGTTCTCGTTTACTTCCTGCACTCCTGAAGCAATTTGGTTCACATGATTTGAAATTTCCTGAGTAGTGGCTGACTGCTCTTCAATAGCTGTCGCTACCGCTGTTACAATTTCATTGATTTCACTGATCACTAAAACAATGGATTCAATTGAATTAACTGATTCTTTTGTAGTGGTCTGAACACTCGATATTTTCCCACTAATTTCCCTTGTAGCTTTTTCGGTCTGTTGAGCAAGGGATTTAATCTCTTGGGCAACAACAGCAAATCCCTTACCGGCCTCTCCAGCCCTGGCAGCTTCAATGGTGGCATTGAGTGCTAATAGATTGATCTGAGCGGAAATATCAGCAATGGTTTCTGTGACCTTGCTGATTTCTGTTGAAGCCTTGCCAAGCTCATCAACTTTTCTTGAAACTTCTTTAGCCGTTTTAACTGCTCCAGAAGTTGTTTCGTTTCCTTTGGCAATACTCCTTGCAATCTCATCAATGGTAGCGGTCATCTCGTCAGAGGCAGAAACAATGGTTTGTATATTTGCTGTTGTTTGTTCGGTTGTTGCAGCCACACTATTCATATTAGTGGCCATTTCTTCCGCAGCAGCAGCCACATTAATAGATCTTTCTGCTGTTTGTTCAGAATTGTTAGAAATTTGTTCTGAAATAGTTGAAAGCTCCGTAGATGATGCTGTCAGAGTTTGTATGCCGGATGCGATATTGGTGAACATTTTCCTTAAGTTATTACACATGGTATTCAAAGACTGTATCAGCATTCCCACTTCATCTTTTTGATCAATATCGATCTGTTGAGTAAGATCTCCATTCGCTATTGTTTTTGCAAAGTTGTTTGCCAAATATATTGGTTTTGTGATCATCCTCGTAATTAAAAAACTGAGAAAAATTGATATAATCAGCCCTACAAATCCAATAATTACGAACAGTTTTATTTGGAGGTCTGTTGTATCTGATGTGTTGACTTGAGCTGTCTTTATCGTGGCTTTTGTCATAACTTCTATCTTACCCAGTATCTCCAACATTTGTTCCCCGACGCTGTCAGCTTCTTTATCGAGTTTGGTAAGCATTTCCTGGGAAACCTCTATTTCAGAAATTTTTTGAAGCATCATCTCATAAATTTTTTTAATTCTCGGCTGAAATTCATTGTTGTGAAAGGAATCCGCCTTCTTAACAATTTCCCTAAGCTTTTCATCCCTGGCAGGGTAAATCATACCTTCTTCAGTTTCAGCACCTTGCAGGATAGCGCCTGCAAACAAATCAAATTCCTGGACAAATGTTTCATGTTTTTTCCAGATGTGGTCAAGGTCAATCCTTGATTCAGAGGCAAGCAACTCCATGATCATCTGCATATCCCTTGCAACAGATATTTTCATTTCCATAGCTGCATCAATCAGCGGCGCTGATTCGAGTACTGTATCAAAATTTGTTCTGATCATTTTTAATCCAGAAATTCCAGTTACAACTACAATAATTGTAATTGTACTTACCATCAAAAAACCACCCATCAACTTTTTTCTTAAGCTCAAATTTTTCAGCATTGGTCTACTCCAATTTAATTATCTTAGGCTCAAACTATACTTTACATGAAAGGGTAATTTTGGCTAAAAAAAATCTTAAAATCATATTGCTCACTAAATATGCGCCACAATGTGGTACTTGTCAAATAATCTGTTTTTGATATAGAATTGATACAAAATTCTGTTAAGAGACGCTAAACACTCCTATAATACCCTTCAAAAAGGGGTGATTAGAAAAGAAAAATAAATGATTTAGAATATGTTTGACATGGGCAGGAAAAGCCTTCCCATATCATGCTTTTTGTTAATTTAAAAATCTATAAATTCTTTATCGTCATCAAATGGGATAACCTGTTCAGGTTTCACTTCAGTGTCATACCAGTATCTTTTTGTTTCTATGTTTTTGGGATTTCGCTTGATATGATACAGTTTTTATTGCTCTATTCGTCTGTATTGCGGCCCCCTGATCCTTACTTCCTGAAACCAGTGTTGCAAGATCACCCACATAATCCCTGAGTTGCTCGGCTTGGGCATTCATCTCTTCAGAGGCAGAGGCGGATTCTTCAGCATTGGCTGCATTTTGTTGGATAATCTTATCCATTCCGGTAATAGCAATATTTACCTGTTCAATTCCATTGGACTGCTCTTTGGAAGCCTCAGAAATTTCAGCAACTAGAGCTCCTACTTTTGCAGTACTTTCTGCCACTTTGCCGAATGCTTCATTTGTTGTTGCGACAAGCTCAGATCCATCACTTACCTTTTTAACCGTTCCTTCAATTAGAAGGGCTGTATCTTTAGCAGCATCGGCGGCTCTCATGGCGAGATTTCTGACCTCATCCGCCACCACTGCAAACCCCGCTCCTGCTTCTCCTGCACGGGCTGCTTCAACAGCTGCATTCAAAGCTAAAAGATTCGTTTGGAAAGCGATTTCATCAATAGTTTTAATGATTTTTGAAGTCTCTTCACTGGCTTTTGATATGTCTTCCATGGATTGGGTCAGTTGATTCATTGAATTATTTGCAGTCACAACTACTTGATTGGCTTCTTTCATCAAATTGTCTGCAAGACTTGCGTTCCCTGCATTTTTTTTGGTCATGGAAGATATCTCCTCCATGGATGATGATGTCTCTTCTATAGAGGCTGCCTGCTCGGAAGACCCCTCTGCAAGAGATTGGCTGGCTGAAGATACCTGCCCAGATGCTGCTGCTACTTGATTTGCACCTTCGTTCATGCCAGTAGTTATAATATTAATCGGTTTGGTAATGGCCCGGGTAAGAAATATTCCAATGAGCAGTCCTGTAATCATGGCAATGCATATGGTAATGATAATCCATGTGATTGACATTTTTACAGCAGAGGTACCCTTATTTTTTGCGGATGTCATTTCGTCGCCTGCAGTTTCTTCCACTTTGCCGAGCAGTAGATCCGCTTGTTCACCAAACTTGTCTAATAGCTCCATTGCCGCATTCACCTCTTGCCCTACAAGGAATGCTGCTTTATGTGCATTCATCAACTCGCCTGCACGTAATTGAAAATCGGTGTGGTTCTGATCGATTTCCTCTACAGCAGCTCGGATATTTTTATTATCTGTTTCAATAACCACTGTCTCATCGATTTTTCCGCCATTCAATATTGCACTTACGTTTTGATCAAATTCGCCAATTTTTATCCTGTACTCTTCTTCAAGCTGTTCCATCGTCGATAGATCTTTGGTCTGTGTGAACTCTTCAAGAACTATTCTGGTTTCAGCCAAAGCAATCTTCAATTCATTGGCCATATCTGCAAGCGGGACTTCTTCTTTAAGAATCGCATTGGCTTCTATTCCTATGTTATCGGCGGCGGTCCTTTCTGAGATCTCTTTAGAAATCATTTTTTCAAGCAAGGCTGTATCATCAAAGACTTCATCATATATTGCTTCCATACTTTTCATTGCTTTGTCAGTATCGTCGCTTCTTTTTAGAAGACTCTGTCCCAATTCCATCATTTTGCTTGCTGCAGCCTGAAATTTGTTGTTATGAAGTTCATCCGCTTGTAGTGCGAGGGAGGACAATTCTTTATTATCTGTCTTAATTACAATAGTTCCATCCTTTAATATTGCTCCTTCAACAATAGCTCCTAAATATGTATCAAAATCTTCAAGGGCCTGAATATAGGATTTTTTTATATCGTCAAGGCTCGATGCATCATCTGTTGCTATAGTTGCTGTTGCGGCTTTATATTCTTCCATTGCATTTCTTGCAACCATTAGGCTCAGTTTCATTTCATTCGCCATCTCCACAATAGGTGCCTCTTCATTTCCAACAATATGCAGGCTCTGGGCAACAGTACGTATGCCTTTGTAACCAACAAAACCGGTGATAGTGACAAATATGATAAGTATCAAATAGCCGCTGATGATTTTTGTTCCTAAGGCCTTGTTTTTAATCATAATATTTGTCTCCCTGTCTCGGGTTGATATTTTTTATTTTTGAAAAAAGTTGGTTCCGTTTTGGAAATCCCTGAAATATTCAGTGTATTCGCTTATACAATTTCAATTTAATGATGAATTTAAGATATTGTTTTTGGTTAAAATTTTTAACCAAAAATAACTTTGAAATATTTAATTTATTGAGAATACCGCTATCAAAATAAGGTGTGATTAAGAAGTACATAATACTAAAGAGGTAGTTTATATGAAAAAAAATACAATATCAAGCTTCATCTATTCGCGAGTCTTTATGGTATAATCGCTCAGGAGTCAAATCCCACAATTTACCGAGCGTTTCTTTCACCAGGACGGTATAGATTTGGTCAGATCCGCATCCCATCCGCTACGGACGAGCGGATGGGATGCACGGCGTCCATTCACCCACCTATAATTGCTGATTTGGTTTGCCCATTAAAAATGACTGGATGACACTCTGGGTCTCTTTGGGTTTATCTTCAAACAGATAATGGCCGGCATCTTGGAACACCCGGCAAGCGGCCTTGGGAAACCTAAGTCTGAATTCATTTAAAAACGTTAAGTCAAAGACAAAATCCTTTGCCCCCCATAGAAACAAGAGTTTGCCTTCATTTAATCGATTCAGGTGCCGGTCCACATGGTCCACCAGGGGGAAACTTAAGTCTTGTTCGCTGATCGGTATGTCCTGGACAAATTTTAAGGTGGCAATCCGGTTTTTCCAGGAGTTATAGGGGGCTATCAGCCCTTTTTTGACGGCAGGGGATAGCTTTGTCTCTGACCCCATGAAAAGAGCCCCTTTGGCAAAGGCATTTAAGCCCAACACCGAAGGGATCCCAAACCAGCTTAAATACTTGATCAGCCATAACCGAAACGGAAAGGTTTTTTCTTTGGGCAGAAAAAACCCTGATGTATTGGTAATGACGATTTTATCAATTCTATCAAGATGGTCCAGTGCCCAGGCAAGTCCGATCATACCGCCCCAGTCATGGACAATTAAAGAAATTTTTTCGTTGGGACACAGGTGCTGTATCAGCGCATCCAGATCAGCCACCCTTGAGGCCAGGGTATAGTCATAGCTTTTAGCATCTGGTTTATCGGAGAATCCGCAGCCGATATGGTCCGGGGCAATGGTGCGAAAATCCTTTGACAAATAGGTGATCAGGTTCCGGTAATAAAAGGACCAGGTGGGGTTGCCGTGGATCATGAATATGGGTGCGCCCTTTCCCTCATCCACATAGTGAAGATCATGGCCCTTTAGGTTTAAAAAATGGGACCCGAAGGGGTAGAGTGTTTCAAAGCCCTTGGTGGATGTTTGCCGGTTGTTGATCATTCTTTTTACCATTCCACCCCCAGCATATAGCAGTTGAGTCCCGAGCCAATTCCCATGAGGGCTACAAAATCACCTGGCAGGAGAAATCCCCTTTCATCGGCAATGGCGGTGGTAATGGGCAGGGATACCGAGCCCACGTTTCCTAGAAAAGGGAAGGTTACAAAATCTTTTTTCCGGTCTATCTTAAGCGCTTTGTAGAGCAGCTGATGGTGCCCTTCACCCACCTGGTGACCGATGAATTTATCTGGTTTGTCATCCCCAAGATTAAATTCTCGTTTAAAGCGTTCATAGGTTCTTATCCCTAAGGCCACCCCGTGTTCCAGGACTTCCTGGGCTTTGGTTCGCATGATCACCCTGGAATCGGTGGGCATACCGTTATTTTCAAATCCCCAATAGCACAGCCCATGGTGCTGGGTGGCATTTTGGACCACCCCGCCTTTCAGGGCATGGCGCTGGGTATCAAGATGTCCCAGGGTGCCATCGGTGAGCAGGATCGCTGCTGCTCCTGATCCGCCGGTCATGGTGGCAATGGTGTCTTTGTAAAAATTGATATCCTTTCGAACGTTTATTTCTTCTATGGTGCTTTCCACAATCTGTCTGGCGGTTTCGCAGGAAACCACAAGCCCTGCTTTGATATTGCCAAGCTCTATCTCATTGGCCACATGGACCATGCCGGTGATCATGCCCAGACATGCTGATTTTACATCATACACATGGGCATCGGGTCCCAGATGAAGCTTATCGGCAACAGATCGGAAGAGCACACGTCTGAACTCCAGTCACTCCGGAGAACCTCGTAT
>CAXHYW010000004.1:0-22438 GCA_964021475.1 uncultured Desulfobacteraceae bacterium
ACACATGGAGGCACACTCTTTCCCTACACGACGATCTTCCGATCTATTAATTATTGACAAATAAAAATAATTGATAATTTTAGTAGAAGATAGTATGAATTTTTTTGTGAATCCGAATTATAAGGAATTATAACTGACAAGGGGAATTATGGAATCTCAAAAAAAGGACGAAAACAATAAAATTTTAAAACATCCCTCAAGCCAATCTTCACCCCACTCAACAAAAAATGAGATGATGGATGGTTTGTCCATGATCGAGAAAGAACGAATCCAAATTAATTCATTCGCAAAAAGTGGCCCAGGATTGAAAACAAGTATTCAAACTGCAGCATTCCTCTCGATTGCTATGCCTCTGCTTTGTGCTATTGTTGTCTCATATTTCCCTCCTGCAAAACACTTTGTTTCAGCTTTTATCAATAAAGGAAAAATAGAATATTCTATTAAAACAAAATCTTCTAAAGCAAAACTATTTAGGATCACGAGCAGAAAAAATGATCTGGATACAATTATTGTTAATTTTGATTATGGCTCATGTGCCATTCTTGATTTTGAGATTGTCGCACCGAAAGATAAATTTATTGGTGTAAACCCAATCGGCAAACGATACCCTGATGAGTATAGTGAAGCTTCAGATAAAAATTTCCCTGAAATGAAACCATATAGAGCCGCATTTCAATTCACCAATATTCCTAAAAACATACCTGTAGATGTAATTTTTTACTTTATCAACTCAAATGGATCTTTTAAGGTTGACAATATTGTAAAAGATAACAGCATACTAGTTGATAAAAATGATACGGGTTATTTCATTTTCCCCAACACCATTTATACTGTATTTCTTATCATCGCTTTGGGGATTATTTTTTGGCTTTTTAGTGTATATTTTAGAATTTACAAGACCGCCTCAAACCTTGAAAATATTTTAGAATTAATAAATATTGAGTTAGTAGATAAACGTAGCAGCAGTAAGCAAGATTGGGAGGGAATAGCTCTCAAAGATTTTTTTGCTTACTGTGATGAAATAATTAGAAGAAATCCGAGGTATTCTTCTTTTAACCTACAGAATTATTTAAATACCAATAGCCTTACTTTTTTCTCAAACATTTCTGGTGATGTTGAAGGATTCTTTTTGTGCATTGCACCTTTCAATCTTTTAGGTAACCCGACGTTTGGTAGGCTTTTTAAAAAATACAAAGTATTGCTCGTTGAATTAGATAACAATGAAAAAGTGAAACGTGAAATTTGGTCAAGAGTTGGAAGTGTTATCTGATATAATTAAGGATTAAAAATGAAATTAAAAAAACGTAGAGTAATTAATTGTGGTCTGTTTTCACCCAAATTAGTTAAAGGGAGAAAAATCACAAATCCTATAATGCTAAAAATCTATAACAAATTAAAAAGCCAAGGATTTAGAGAAACTCCTTGGCAAATTATATACAATGATCAAATTGCAGGGCTAGTTTTGCCACACAGAGATGGGAAAAACGAAATTCATATTCGTTTTTTCAAAGATCGTATTTTTGCCGAGTTTGAGATTGGAAGAGCATATCTTTCGCATTTTATTTGTAAACGTTGCAATGCTAACAATTACATAATCCAAAAATTCAGAAATATTTTGACAAAAAAAGAAAGAGCATATTTAAGAAAAAATTTCCTTGAAGAAAATCATAAGCAGCAAGAATATGATATGGCGGTTTGGGATTGCAAATCTGACTTATATGATTCCGTAAGGGTTACAGAAAGAGCAATTTGGGGAGCTGTTGCACTCTTTTCCTTAATAGATACCAAAGCCTTCGCCGCCGTGATTATATTATTCACACTTTTTTTATCAATTTCATTCACCAACTCTTCTGTTTTTATATCATTAATTATTGCGGGAATATCGGCTGGTATTTCATATCGTATTTTACCCTCAAAAGGAAACCCTTAGTTGCTTGAGCTATTAAATTTTGAGTTCTCTTTCAACCTTTTGAGAGAATATAATAATTTTTATTATTATATTGGGCTGTTAATGTTTTTTAATTCTTTGGCTCAAGTCCCTCCAAGTGAATACATTTGTTTAGCATCTGGCATTATTATATCCACAAACGGTAATAATTATTCGATAATAGTTGTCATTTTTGTTGCATCAATTTTCAACCTTTTGGGCACACTTCCTTGGTATCTTTTGGGAAGAAGTTACAAACATATGAACGAAAACAATTCAATTGCTCGTTTGATATCCCGTTTTCCCCTCATAAAGAGCCTCCACTCTTTATATACTAAAGTGATAATTGCATACTCTTGGATATTTCAACTTTCTCTGATAAAACAAATTTATGCTTTATATACAGATAGATTAAGTGCGATTGCTGATCTTTACGAAAAGCATGGTTTCTTTCTAGTGGGATTACTGAGGAATGTGCCTGTGATAAGATCTGTATGTTCATATCCAGCGGGCTATATAAGGATGGCTTTTATTCCATTTTTAATGTTTTCGTTTACAGGAATTTTATTTTGGATAACGATATGGACATTAGTTGGGAAATTATTGGGCTTAATAGCTGTTGAGTACCATTGGACACTTTCGTTTGTGATTGGAATAATTTCCATTACTATCTTAAAAGTTGCCTTTTCAATATTAGATAATCAATTACAAAAATAACTATCCACTCCCTTGAGGTTGAATTATTTAATTTTTATTCAAGAAAATTTTTGACATTTTATTGCATCTGTTTTTATAAGTTGTAATATTTACTCGTTGATAGCTCTGTTCGGATTCATTAGGTAAGGTCGCGGTAGCATCCACGACAGTCATGTCGCTGCAATGATCAATCCATAAGACAAATAGTATTATTCATAACTTCCCCAATATCAAACAATTCAAACTGTATTTTTAAGATTACCAATGAGTAATTTTTGAACGGTTATCCAGGTGAGTTTTTTAACGTGCAGTCCAGTCTTTTTTTGAAAATTTCAATCAGGCGTTTATATGAAAATGATTTTTATATATTATCGTTTACTCTCCGGGACGGATATAAATAAGACCGAAGATTATTCGGATTGATATTAGATAAATGAAGATTCTCCCCCCGGATCTGCTTCCATGGAACCAGCGCCAGAGGGATATTTGTTTTTGTGATCGAACATTATTCGGCGATTGTTGATTATAGATGAATGAAGATCTTTCCGGGGAAGTTTAAAAGAGGACCTGCAAAAGAAGGGAATTATATTAAACGTCTATTTTTTATAAAACCAAATACCACCATTTCCGATAGTGCTGCCTGGTGGCACCATTAAAAATGGCGATGTCATCCGGCACCCATCATTTTTTCCGGTGATGCCAGCTGTGGCACACAATCAACCAGGGCCTGAAGCATTGCATTCCTCTCCAGGGGCGGAGTTCTTAATAACCTTGCCACCAGCCGGTCTCTTTTCTTTTTGATCCGTTCCCGGTCCCTGAATGTGTCACCCAGATACGAATAATCGTGCAGCCTATCAGGCGGGGGATAATTAAACCAAAGCCATTCGGCTGCCATTCCCTGCCTTGTTTGGGCTTCAAAAGAGTGGGTGTTCCATCCGGAGAGCATCCCGGCATATAGCGACGACCAATAGCCGGACACCATGACCATGCAGGGAAGGGTTTTTAAAACATTCAACAAATTAATGTGGTCTTGATCCGTGTATTCAAAATCGTAAAGTTTGCCGCCCTTCCTGGTTTCCATGAGATAAGGCGGATCCACATAAACAAATTCACCGCCTTTGAACTGATAATTATCAAGAAAGCTGCCTGCATCGGCTCTTTTGATAATAAACGACTCCCCGCCACAGCTTTGTTTTTTTGTCGATGGGGTACCGGATCCTCCATCATTAATTCCACTGGTGCCGGATCCGGTGAGGTTCGCCCGGAGCTCCACCTCATTTTTGGTGGTGGTCATTAAAAACCGTTCCCAGGCGGTTGTAACTTTCGGGTCAAGATCGATCCCGATATTGATTGGGGCCGGTCGCTTATGCCTCATAATAGAACCGGCACCCAGGTGGGTTTCAATATAGGTGTCATGGGGCGGGATCAGATTAATAATCGTTTGATGGACACCGGACCCGCCTTTCCCACCCGGATAAGCAGATCGGTTATCTTTAATTTTAATGGTGCTGGCCAATATCGTCATTTTTGGTGATGCTTCCGGACGTATCGTTGTTTTTGTCGATGCTGCAGGCATGGCAGAATAATCCGTTAAATAGATTGAAGACATTACCGCCCGGCCAATCCGGTTGGTATGTTATGCTCCCGGCATCTAACCGGAAACCTTTTCCGTTTTTTTATTGGTATAGGTTTTAAAAAATTCTTCCAGGTTCTCTTTGTGGGCCAACCATCGGCCATTCTCTATCATCACCGGCATGCCCTTTTTTACATACCTTGCCAAAGCATGCTCCGAAGCATCGTCCAAAAATGCCTGTATAGCTTTTTTCCCAACAAGCAGTCCTGTTTTATCCATTTACCCCCCTACTCAGTATCCTGCGACCCGGTCTGTTTTGGTTCGCTACGATGAAACTCAATGACGGCATCCACTCAGGATCCGCACACGCATCCGAGTATATTTCACAATCCAGTAAATGATTATCTTTCCTGATCGGCACCCAGGAGACTTTCCCATTTTTATCTTTCTGCTTTTGCTCCGCCAGGATCTGCCGGGCATAATCAATCCCGGTATCCGCATGAAGGGTGATTTGCTGAGTCTCACCTTCAGCCCTGCCCAATCGCCAGAAAAAAGCCTCTTTGAGTTTATCCGTGTCCAAAAAATAAAGGACCAGGCCTCCGGGGATCACACGGTTCCCACGGGACATTTTATCAATCACGCGGGGGTTTATTTTTTTCACCTGGGGTTTGGATGTACCCTTGATGCCGAACACGACCCCCCGGCCGTTTGCCCTGATCCATTCATAGATCTCTTCAGTCTTTGACCAGTCATCTTCCTTATCCTTTCCACCGCCGGTGTCCATTGCCGCCCGCCAGACCCCCATTGTCACCCCGGCTTCCCGACCTTCCACCGGGTATTGGGTGTGAAAAATCAGATTTTCAACGTCCGCCCATGTGGTCAGATACCCATACTGGACCCGGTGGCTGGAAAGATCCTGGTTCCAGGACTTAACAATGAACCAAAACCCGTGTTTCTGGACATCAATACCCACGGTCAGGGCAATGGCATCCTTTGGCACCACACCGGCAGGCAGATGATTCTTATGGGACAGGATATCAGCCTCATCCGTTTTGATGATGGTCGATTTCCAGGGCAACGCACAATAGGCGTTTAAAAACTTCTGCAATTTTAGCGGATCTTCCAAACCTTTTAGAAAGGCGGACGCACATTCGGACAATGAGACAAAATAAGAAATCCACGCCGGGAGATGAAAACCGATGCTGGCTGGCCTGTATATTTTCAGGTAAGCATCCATTGAAATAGACATTCCCCTTGCCATCCACAGCCCCGCCCGGACGGCCCGGTTCCGAAGATCATCATTCCATTTTCCTGGGCAGTGTTCACACTCATACCATGCCAAATGCTTATTCTGTACTTCCCTGGGATCGGCCTTGGAACCGCCCTCCCATTTAATACTTTTAAAATCCATGAGTTGCTGCCGTCCGCACAGGGGACACTTGACATGGTAATCAAAGATGATTTCAGAATCATTGAGGGCCTTCCAGATATTGCCGTCCTCCAGGGTGGGGGTGGAGATCTTAAAATATTTGTATACGGAACGATATGTGTTGAACCGGCTGTCGATCAAATCCAGGGAATGGGTCTCTTTTTTCCCCGCATTAAACCCGTCTTTGTCAATCTCATCTGCAATGGCATACCGGATCGGCTTATTGGCCAGCCTTGATGCCGACCTGGCCCAGGCAAGATAAATAGGCATGTGTTCCAGGTTAATCCGCAAAGAGGACGCATCATTGACCTGCCCGGTCAAATAAGAACGCAACCTGGGAGAAGACATGATCATCGGCAGTATCCTGTCCTTTGCATTCTCCTTTGCACCGGCCTCATCAGGATATATATACAACACCGGCCCCGGACACCGGTCAATACAATACCCCACAAAATTATGGGCCATCTCCGATACTCCGGTCTGGGGAGTCTTGCAGATATTGATTTCATGGACAAACGGCAAGCCCGTGGCGTCCATGATACCCACCAGATAAGGAGTGACGGAATTCTTCCAGATCCCCGGCAAAGCCGACATGGTCAATACCCGGTGTTTTTCCGCCCACACGGATACTTTGATGGGCTTGCGTTTCCTCATCACTTTTCTTTCAGCCTTGGAAAAAGAAAACTCAACCACACACAACCGATCACCCATAGCATCCACCAACGTTTGCCATAATTCATCAGAACACCAGGCGGGTTTTGACTTGATTCGGATCACTTTACTGTCTTTAAAAAGCTGAGGCATATTACCCTCCTTTGTTTATGAAACTTTTTATATAATTTTCAATATGCATGCATCGGATGTACCCTTGATTTCATGGTCCCTAGGGATATCCACAAGCTTAAGGTAAAATACTTCAAATAGCATCATTCCTGATTTCAACAAGCCTTGAAAGTTCAGAATAGACGTCTTTAATAGGAATTTTTTTAAATTCCTCGAAATTTTTTTTACTCTCAATAGCAAGAGCCAAGATATCAGTGTTGACATCCTTAAAAGGTCTCGCCACCAGAACTGAAAAGTTTTTTGTCATTCTGATCAACAATTCTTTCATGCTATGTGCTCCCATTTCTATATTTAGTTACTTGATTTGCTGAGTCTCTTTGCAGCCGGTTTTCTCACGGTTTTTATCTTTGCAATTTGACAGGTACAATGCTGTTTGCCGCCACAGTTTGGAAATTTCAATTTTCCTCTTTATCGGCAGACCTGATTTATTTAAGACTTTGTCGGCCTCATCTTTCCAGGCTTCCCCATGCTTTGCATAAAAACACAATATCCAATGGATTACATGGGCTTGTTCATCCTCTGCTTTGTCTGGGATTTCATAACCGGGCGGTCTTAAAAAAAGGGGTATTATTTCACTCCCAAAATTCCTCCTGTCAAATATAAACTGGATTTTTTTATTGAGTTTGATGATAGATTTTTCAGCCTTAGCCAAAGCATACCGGGTGTATGCCAGTTCAAAGGCCAGGCCTTCTGCATCATCGCTGAACTCGGTTAATTCATTTTGGCAGCAATCAAGTTCAACGTATTCAAATTGAACTGCATGTTCAAGGTAATCGTCCCGGTTGAAACTACATGGCTTATATTTTCCCATCATTCCTCCTTTGCGGTCTGGGTAATACATTTTTCACCCATATTTGTGCACCTTTTGGGTGGTTATACTTTACCGGTGTTATCCGCTTTGCATTTTTCAATTTCCATGCATGCGGATTTTTATATTGAAAGAAAAATAAGTCTGTTTTTGAAAGCTGATGTTTATCGCCATTTTGCTCAATGTCATCATCCGTCAAGGGTTTGCTGTCAACTATGTTACAGGTCCCCACGATAAATCCGGTACCGGCTTCAATCAGTGCTATTGTATCTCGTTTTTTTGTATTGCTGCCCCGGATTTCCCAGGTCTTTTGACCCGTGAGAATTTGATCAAGATGTCGTTTTTTAATTATCAGGCCATCCATGTAAACTTTATCTCCTCTTATGTGGATTTTTTAATTTAAAAAACCATTTGCCAAATCACCACATTGTGGTATTGTTTTGTCAGGTTTCGACAACCTCCGCCAAAAGGTTAGACACCGCCACCTTGATAGACCGCCCCTGTAGTGTCCTGCTACAGGGGCGGTTTTTATTATGCGATCAGTTCCCGGCACAGGGCCTCACCTGTTTTCCCCGGAACGGAGTTTCCTATTTGTTTAACAATATCGCCTTTGGTCCCGGCAAATTGATAATCATTGGGGAAAGAGTGAGCCCAGGCCAATTCTTTGGGCTGCATCATCCTTAAGCGTATGTCCAGGCCGGGCGTGTCTCTGAAAATCTCGACCAAACCAAACCTATCTTTTGTGGTGATTGTCCCCAATGGCAGGTTGATGCTTTGGGCGTTTTTCCCGGTTCCGAAATATTTAATTAAGTACGCCTGGATCAGTGCATAGTTTTGTTGAGTAACGGCGGTCGGGGCCGGTTTATCTAAAGACCGAACATACTTTTCCCCGGCACTTTTGTGATCGATGCCAACCAAAAAAGAAGGCTCGACCAGCATTTCGGCCCCCGTTGTGGTGAGGGTAGACAAGGGCTGCTCAACAGATTTTACCCGGAGCTGGCCTGGGCCACCCTGTTGTTGGGGTAGAATGAACGGCTCAACCAGACTTTGCCCAACTTTAGTTGTTTGTGTCGGGAATGGTCTTTCTAAAGATCTGACCCTCTTGGGACCTGCATGGGTATAATTACGATCTATCAAAAAAGGTTCACAAAGATACATATGCTGTTTGGTGGTAAGAGTGGGCAACGGGGTTTCAATATCCCGGACCTTGCTTTGTCCCTTCATGATCGTGATGAAGGGTTCACACAACCCAAGGTGATTGCCGGTGGCCGTGACCGTGGGGGCGGGCTTGTTGATGGAAACACCCTGGCCGGTTCCAAAAAACTTTACCAGGAACTCTTCACCCCCGAATTTTTTTAAACCATATTCAATCCTGGCAAGGGTTTTATCAGCCAGGGGTTTTTTCCTGGTAAAAATACTCTGGCTCGGGATGGACCAGTCTATAATATTACGTGCCGGTACCCATGGCTTTGTTTCTCCAAAAAGATGTTTGCCCGGATCTTCCGAATGGGTGGGCTCGGGCCATTTGATTTTCTTGTTCCCCCGCCGGGCAATCAAAAAGAATCTTTTCCGGCAGGTGGGGTCTCCATAATCAGCGCAATTTAAGACCCGATGATCAACACGGTACCCGAGAGATTTTAAAGCAATCTTAAAGGCCTGGAAGGTTTCACCTTTTTTTGATTTCATGGGCAGGCCGTTGGCACCTAAAGGACCCCAGGACTCAAACTCCGGAACATTCTCAATCAGGATATTGTCGATATAAATTGCCGTGGCCCAATCAACCACTCTCCAGGCTGTGGCCCTGGACTGATCAGAACAAGGAACCCCGCCACGGGCGTTACTGTGGTGGGTGCATTCGGGACTTGCCACCAGGAGCTGGATTCTGCCTTCAGGAAAAAGAACCCGTGGGTTCACATTATCCAGGTTTTCGCACAGGTGCCGGACTTCCGGGTGATTTTTGGAATGGGTTTCAATAGCCTTGTCCCAGTGATTGATTGCCGTAAGCTCAACTTTTTTACCCAGGGACTTTGCAGCCTGGAGCAAACCGGTACTGGTCCCGCCTGCACCACAAAACAGATCTACAGCTTGAATTGTTTCCATAGTCTCCTTATCCGAACATTTCCAGTTGGTGTTCATTGTGGTAATCTCCATATCCGAATCTTTGGGCCACCTTCCGGTCGGGGCAATTGTCATGGATGTAATCCAGAACCCGGCCCAGGCCCAACCGTTCAATGCAGAACCGGTATTGCTTTGGATGCGTCTTTTTCAGCATCTGGAACCGGTTGGGGGTTGTTTCCATGTGCAGGCCAAAACAACAAAAGATACAGCCCGTGGAATGAACCCCGTCAAAATATAGTTTTCCCGTGGATTTGTTTTGGTGGATATTGCCGTAAACACCGGCATAGGGGATATCAAAAACCTGCAAAGCCCGGATAATATCCTGCTCGGTCCAGAACCCAAGGGGCATGGACCTGGGATGTTTGGCGTCAAAAGCATTGCAACCGGTTTGCAGATACACTTTTTCCCTGGCTTTGGAATCGTCCGCCATCATACCGACCATCTGAGCCCGGCCCGTTTGTTTCTCATACCCGGCCATGGGGTCTTTTTTCATAATCTTGCAGCACTGGTCACTGATGGGGAACGGAGCATTGATCAGGAACCGCCATCTTTGGGCCACCTTAAAACCATTCACTTTTTGCCCGAACCGGTTGATACCCTGGTCATATAACCGCAAGATATTTTGATTATTCCCGGTGGGGTTTCTCAAAACGCTCAGGCCCCTGGCGGTCTTTTTACTAATTACAGGCCAGCCGTAATCCCGGATGACATGATGAAACAAAATACGAGGCCGGACAGTGACGACGTTTGAAGTTTTTTTGACCATAGAAATGATCTCGGGGTATTCCAGGCCCGTGTTGCAAAAGACAGCCGGTATCTCGGGATAGATCTTGCGGACCAGGTGCAGCATGACCGAACTGTCTTTCCCGCCGCTGTATCCAATGGAGATATTACCGTCAAAGGCCTGGTACCATTCCCGGATCCGCTCAAGGGACAACTCGACCTTTTCTTTCAGGGGCAGGGCCTGGCGTTTGCGCAATGCATCATATTTTTTATTCAGTTCACCTGAATCGACGCTTTCCCGCCACTTCTTTTCAAAAGGGGTGAGCGGGGCCGGGGTGTTGCCCTTTGCGTCTTTTATTTGGGTAACTTGATTCATGTTTTCCTTGTAATCAAAATTACATATTATGTGGTTTTTCTGCTTTTAATTTTTCCTTACTAAATTCCACAAAAAACAATCTTTTTTGAAAATTTTCATCATTTGAAACTCTTGGCAATCTACCAGTCATGAGAAACAATCTATGTTTTGGGTTGAACTCAATCGGGGTAAAATCTTTTTTTGATCTTTGATGATCATCCATTTTATAAATCCTTTAATTAATAACTTGATTCTTTAATCCGACTCAAAGATGACCTGGAACGTCCGGGTTGATGCATAGTTGCTTAATACCTCCTCCAGGGAGGTGTGAAGAACATGCAAAAGATCCGGGGCCTTTTCTGGTTTTCCCCCGACCAAAGCAATAAACTCCCCTACCCTGGTGTTAAAAAGATGCTTCAATCCCGATTCCAGGATAACCGTCCTTGCAGCCATCTCCGGTTCAAAATCTTTCAGTGGCAAATACTTGCCCTGCTCTCTTTCATAATCAAAGAGCTGCTTTTTCACCTTCAGGTCAAGACTCTCAACCTCCTTGGCGGTCTTCTGGGCCTGGATATCGTTCAGGTTTCCGATGTTGCCGGCCTTTCTTTCCAAGGTGGCCGCATAGGCCCGGACTTCGGTTTCAGAAACAGACTTGTCCGCATTCACCCGGATCATGCCTTTATCCCGGTCCCGGTATATCTTTGCGTTAGAAATCCTAAACCCGGCGGTATCAAGGTGAGTCAATACGGATCTGAGACTTGGAAAACCAGGGGTGTTTTTTTCTTCCGGTTCCGGCTTTAAATACTTTTTCATCGTCTCCCTTTTTCAAGCCAATAGTTTTATATTTTCTTGTAACCTGCTATAAAATTATAAATTCATCTCACTTATTAAGGATCAAACAATGAATCCACTCTCAATCGTTGAAAAATTAATAAATGAACATGGCAGCAGCTCCATACTAAGAGAGCGCCTTTCTCTTCTTAAAGAGATACTTGCTAAGACCGAACAGGAACGTAGCGATCTGATAACAAAATGTTCCCGTCTTGAGAAAGAACTTGGCGATCTTAGAAAAAAGTATGATGAAGAACATGTTCCCGAAGAGTTTACCGAGTATCTGGGGGCTTTGTTCAAAAGAGACGCTTCTGGTAGGTACGCACCAGTTGCATTTTGTGCTTGGTGTAAAGCACCACTTTGGAACACCGATCCTAAAGTATTTCCTTATGAATGCAACAAGCCCGGATGTAATTTTGCTATTATGCTTCATGATGATTTAACCTCCATTGCCGATAAATTAACCAAAGGAAATCTCTGAATCTGCATTACGAATGATCTCCTGATATCTGATCTGCTTTTTTTAGAATATCTTCGCAGGCTTTGTGATATCCAGCATGAAACTCATATTTTGTATTCTTATGAGCACGGTCGCTGGCAGGTAATAGTTTCTCTTTGATATATTTTAGAAGTCCTGTCATCTCATTACATTCACTTTTCATAAGTCATTCCTTTGTTACGTATTTTTGATTTATGATATTTTTTGAACTTCACAATTGCCGCCATGGATGATGCTGGCCGGGTGGTAAGTTCTCAGATACCAATGGACCTCCTCATCCCCGAAAAACAAATCCTTAACCCGCTGCCGGATCTGCCGATTCTTAAAACCCGGATCAAAAAGGATCTCAGCATGATCAAGTTCCGCTTTTATTTTTATGGAGTATTTGGACAAAAGCATTTTTAATTCTTCTATTGGATAAACTCCTTCAGGGATTTTGTACGCCCGGTTGTAGTTCATCGTAAGAACCGGGGGCAGACCGTCTGTTACCCATTCTTTGATATCAATCCCTTTTTCATATGCCTCTCCGGGATCCTTGCCTTCGGGTACCGGCCAGAACTTGGCGTTATCAAAATTCTTGCGCCACCAGCCCCAGGCTTTTTGCCCCGGCTTGTCATAATCCAGGGCAACCAGAACCCGGAGAGATTTTTTAAGCTGATAAAACACCCCGCTGCCGGGTTTGTTCTGGGCGGAACCAAGAGCGATGACACCGGCAATGGATCCGGCCTTTCTGGTAATAAGTATCCCGTCAAGTTCAGATTCAACCACTACAAAGGCTTTTCTATCCGGGTTCGTCCCCATGGCCTCCATGCCCGAACCGGGGAGGATATAGTATTTACTATTCATTTCCGGTGTCAGGTCTTCAGCCGGGCGGCGGATCCTTATCCGATAAATCAGGCCTCCTTTAAAACACGGGATGACCAATCCCCTGGGTATCCAAAGCATTTTTTTCCTGCCGTTGGATTCTTTGATCACCGTGGGCAGACCCCAGGACTCTCTGGGCCGATATTTACAGTGTTTGCCCTTTTCTCCGAGGAACCAGCCGAGCCGGAACCCCTTGACCGCACTCAGGTCCACACCGCGTTTATCAAGGTATTTTAGGACCTCTTCATTCTCAAGGATTGCCTGGTGGGAAGTTTCAACCAATTCCTGAGCTTTAATCCGCCAGGTCTCAACCGGATCCTCAAACACCCTTGGTTCAAAGACAGGATCCGGTCGGGTCATTGCAGGACGGTTTCCCGCAGGGACATAATTATCCGGCATTTCCCGCCCGGCTTCCTTGAACGCTTCCCGGTATTGGTAACCGCAAAAATCCACCAGGAACTGCACAAGATCCCCCCAGGCCCCGCATCCGTTCCCAGATTGTCTGCACCAATAAGACCCGCCCCCCCCCTTATCAGCAGGCCAAACGCGAAAACGATCCGTACCTCCACACTTGGGACAGGGACCTGCATACTCACCGCCTTTGGAGACGGATACCTTTTTCAGGACAAGCCCGATTCGGCTTACGGCATCAAGAATGTTCATGGCTTAACTCCTTTTTGGAGGATCTGGACCAACCCGGACCGACGTTTTTTAACAGTCCAACAAAATAAGCTTTTGTTTTTAAAGACTTTTCTTTTTCTTTTGGACTATTGGACAATAAAAATAAGAATAAAGAAAAATAATATAATAAAGAAAACCTTTTAATCTTGTTGTAAAAATCGTCCAATCGTCCAAACCCTCCAATCCCTTTTTGTTTTTATGTACAAAATCAGTAGCTTACATATTAAAAATGCGGTAAATCAATCCTGGAATATCCGGCTTTGATCCTCCGCATTGTCCGAGTCAGCCAGTAGACCGACGCCATGGTATTTAACGGTCCCGGATTTCACCCGCTCAAACCGCATGCCAAGCCACTGGCCGAACCGTTTCTTTTTTGGAATGCGATTGGAAACATTTACCTTCCACCATTCCTCAAAAGCCCCATACACTGCGGATGCCGAGACCGTGTAATTCGGCCCGACGATGCAGCATTCATCAATAAAATCACCCACGGAATCCTCATCCCGTTGGTATTTTTCCACAGCTTCTTTGACAACGGCAGGACGCTGAAGTCCGTCTTTCTGCCATTTCAGGCAGCCCTGGACCATCCAGGCCAGGATTTTCGGCAAATCCTGTTCCAGTGTTTTTGCAAGATTGGGATCCGCCCGCCGCTCATTTTCGTTCTCCGGTTCACGGTCCACATATGACAACTCAAAGGGGATAAGAATCATCCGTTCCCAAAAGGCAAAATCATCCGCCGGGGCATGGGGCTTATGATTGGTCAAAAGAAAAAGGGTGTGGCTGGGCTGAAAGTTCACAGGGTATTTATCATGGGGGTTCCTGCCAGTGATGGTATCTTTTCCGGTAAACCACTTTACCCGAGACGGGGAAATCCGGCACCCGTCATCGGTCTCGGATGCAAAAGCCATTCTTAGTCCCCGCAAAGCCATGATATCAGGAGTCGGCCCGGATGAACTTGCCATCTTGTTCTGGGCCAGGAGCATTTCGGAAGGAATGGCCGTGGCTAAAGCACCTATGGCTTTTGATTTTGTTTCAACAAGCAAGGATTTACCGTTTCGCCCCCGACCGTGAAGCACCACCATGATACTCTCGTGAACTTCACCCACCAGGGAGTAACCGCAAATCCTTTGATAAAACTCAACCAGATGTTTATTGCCGGAAAAAATTTCCAATAAAGACTTTTCCCAAGGCTCACTAACTGAATCAATGCCCTCATCCGGCCAATTCGTAGGACTGGCCTTCAAGAGGTAATCCGTTTGCCTGCCGGGCTCAAGTTCACCGGTTTTGAGATTGATCACTCCGTTGGCACAAGGAAAAAGCCAAGGTTTCTGATCAATCTCCACCCCGTCAATGGCCACCGGATCCTCACTGGTATGAGCAAAAAGCACACAGTTTTTCCGGCGTCGGCTGGCACGCAATGTAGACACCCGATTGTTAAGCATTTTCCGCAATAATTTCAGGTGGGCTGCTGGCTTTTCTTCAGCTTCGAGTTCGGTAATTTGGGTCGAAAGTCGTTTGGCCTCATCCTGGTAGGACCTGGCAACGCCTTCCACCGCAGCAATGGCAGAATCCATTTTGTCCAGTTTCCAGTGATGACCGGTCCAGGACATCCAGCAGTCCATTGATTTATTAAAAACGAACTTTTTGCGATACAACTTTTTGAAAAGATTACCATCCCCCAGTTCATTCTGGTTCAGGCAATCTATTATAAATTTGGAGTCAAGCTCGCTCCCGGAGCCGCCGCCATTTTCATTGGCCTCCTGATCCTTGACTCGCTGTTCAACCTTGTCTTTGATACTCAGCACCTTGCCCATGGTATTTTCCTTTTCGTAGATTTGCGAAATTCCAAGTCAAAATTATAGCAGTTTCCCATTTCCCTCCCATTTTCAAAATTTTATAAGCGAACAAACCGCGCTGCTCGTAACCGTGTTAGAGGGACCCCCAGAAGGACCCAAACTTTTTCCAGGAGGATGCATGAAGGATTGGACTTTGGTGTGTCAGTTCCTTTAAAGGGGGGGCCGGGGGCTATCGGGTCATTGCTGAAGGGCATAGGTTTATCCTTTTTTAACCTGGCCGAACAGGCCTGGCTCTTTGGGTTTGTTAACGGCTTCCAATATTCCTGGGGGCATCTCCATATAACTTCTGCCGTTCAGCTTCGGGACCGATACCTTCTTGCCGCCCTGCATCATTTGCTTGAACATGAAATCAGTACCTGCCTTGCGGCATTGCCGTTGTAGTGATTTGGCCCATTCCAAATGCATGGGCCTTGCCCCCGGCCCGGACTCACAACCACAGACAACCCAATTCAGGCAGGGCTCACAGGTTAAATATTGATAGAAGTCTATTGGCCCCAGCATGGGTTCAATGGACACCCACCTATTGTCAACCGGTATACTAAGCAGGACCGGTATCCGCTGATCCGCTTGCTCCTGGGTTTCGGCTGTCACACCGAACCAGACGTTATCGGCCTCTTCAAGGGTGGACTCGTCAAAGAGCATCCCCAAAACCTTTGCCATCCTCTCCGGTCGTTTGGTGAGAATGAAAAAGGTATGTTCTGCCATGAAGATGGTCCGAAAGATCAACCGGATGGTTTCAACCGCAACCAGGGGATGGAAGAGATCACCCATGAAGCTCACCCCAACCCGTACGGGCTTTTTCATTTTCAGGGGTTCGTCCAGTCTTTCAGGATGAAAGGTGACCTTGAAAGGATCGGCATGGTCATACCCACCGGCTCCCATGGCAGCCAAGCGCCGGGCCATTCTTTCGGCCCAGCAATTATCACAACCGGGGCTTGTTTTGCTGCACCCGTGGGTGGGGTTCCAGGTATAGTCCAGATATTCGATGCCGGTCTTATTCATTGCGACCGCTCCATGATTTTGCCCAGGACTTTCAACCCGCCCTTTTGAATATCAACCCCCCAGGTGTTTACCGGCCTGTTGATTTCGGTCACATTGCCGTCGTCGATTACTTTCCCCAAAAGAGAGTACCGAAGCTTGTTGAGTGATTCGGTCAATTCCTTTTGCTTATCCACACGCCAACCCGGCATCATGTCCGGGCCGTCATAATTTAACAGGGCTTTATAAAGGAGGATGGGATCTTCCGGTCTCATGGCATCTACTTCCAACATTAGGTCTTTGCCATCCACCGGCATTTTATCTGCAATTCCCCGGTATAAGTCAGTGCAGGCCGAACCCAGGTCATCCAGATTATCCGTATTGACCAGTGATTCATCCGGGGTCTGGTCGGATTGGACATGAAGACTAAGCCCCCCGATCATCTGCTTTAATAGCGCTTGAGAAAGTTCTATGGTTGATGCTCCACCGGCTTCAAAAACTGTCAAATCAACAGTTCCATCAATATTTGCTGTTATGGCGTACAGTATGGATTTTTTAATGGTTGCTTCCATGCTCTCTGAAAGCTTGCATGTATCCAAATCTGAAAATTTGTTATCACCCATTGTTAATTCTCCATTTCCTGTTGAGGGCATAAAAACAGCCTATACACATCTGCTGAATCCGGGATTGAAAAACTTGCAGGATGTACCTCAATTAATTGAGAGTATCCAAGAAAGTCTATAGATTCAGCATTGTCCATGACTTTAGGTGCTTGATATTTAAAATAACCAAGAACACCATTTTGTGAGTCAAGACAGATCCAGAACTCTTTTTGCTTTGGTCTAAAGGCGTGTGTGACAACTGCAAACCGGGTATAGTTTCTGTAAAATGCAAGCAGTGGATTATCAGGATCAGAGCTTATGGGCGTCATGCTACCCATGTGTTCATCCGGGTTCTCAATGCTTTTATTTGGTGACATGCTTGCACTCCTTGGTAATTGGGTTGAGGCCGGATTCGCTAAAAGCCAGCACCGGCGGGCATTTATAAAGGAGGTGTAAATAAGATGAACGTTGCCCATTATTACCGCCACGGAGCCGGGCGCGGGTATGGTGTCTATACATGGTGGAAAGCCCCCGGTGCATACCCGCCTTCCCCAAGGGAGGCATACATATTAAGCAGGGTTTCTTCCACGGTTTGCCTGTATCGTTTGTCTTTGGCATCCCGGATGCCGTCATCAAACCAGAAGTTGTTATGGGCAATGGATTTAAAATGGATCTCTTTATAGATAGAAATATGTTGACCGGCCAAGGGCAGCATACCCATGGCAAGGTCTTCAAACCCGGCCACATATGTGTAGGCGGCAACGTCCACCACGGACCGGTCCGTGACAAGGATGTCGAATCTTGATAGCTTGTCGAGCTCTTCCTGAATCCGGTTTACAAAGATCCACAATTGAGATTCTCGGGTTGCATCTCCGTTGATGGGATAGGGGCATTCATGTTCCAAGTCACATAAGGACTTGATTGATTTGTCCGGGTGAGCCCGTTTAAGATCAACCACCATCCGGCTGGCTGCATCTGTTTTGCCCACACCGTGGGTGCCGGAGAAAGCTATGATATGCCCCATTAGTTATCCTCCCTGGTCGTGGTTTGATTACCGCACCTGCATTGCCATGCATAAATGAACACCTTATTACCCGCGACGGGCGGACCTGTTCTTTTCATAGTTCGGCTGCATCTTCGACAAGACAATGAATATCCTCCTTTCATGATACGCCCTCCCCCTCTTCTATTTTTTTGGTCAGATAATTGACCTGCTCATACAACACGCCCTTTTGCCTCAGCTCCTTTTCAACAGCGTTAACGGAATAAACAACCGTGGCATGGTACCGGTTAAAGCTTTGGGCAATACTTTTAAGGGGCTGGTCCGTGTATTTGCGGGAAAGGTACATGGCAAGCTGCCGGGGTTTAACAATCCTTTTTGTCCTGGATCTGGAAACAATCTCCTTTTCAGAGACGGTAAACTCCTTGCAGGTGATTTGCTTGATATAGTCGGTGGTGATCTGCTCATTACTTTTTTGGATATTTGCAACAACGCTTTGGGCCAGGGCAATATCAATGGTTTTCCCAAGCAGCCGGCTCTTGGCCGCAATGGAGAAAAGACCGCTTTCAAGCCTGCGGACATCGCCGGTCACCTCGCCTGCAATATAATCAATCACACCGTTTGGCACGTCATACCCAAAGGCCCTGGATTTCTTTTTCAGGATCCCCACACGGGTTTTATAATCCGGGGCTGCAAGCTCGGTAACCAGCCCCATGGAAAGGCGGGACCGCAGCCGGTCGTTTAACTTTGGGATCTCTTCGGGCGGGATGCCCCCGGAAAATATAATCTTCTTGTCCGCATCCAACAGATAATCAAAAGTCAGGGCCAGTTCCTTTTGGGTGGCATCCTTGCCCGACAGGAAATGAATATCCTCCAGGATCAGAAAATCACACTGGTTCCTGTATTTTTCCTTGAACTTATGAATGGTATTGTTTCTTAATGAAAAAATCATTTCATTGGTGAAGTCTTCGGCGGTCACATAAAACACCTTTTGGCCGGGATCGGTCTTTATGATGTGGTGGCCCACGGCCTGGGATAGATGACTTTTGCCAAGTCCGGTTTTGCCCTGGAGATAAAGAACACCGGAACCGTTGCCCCCTCCCCTTGCCAGGGATCTGGATGCACTATAGGCAAAATCAGAATTGTCCCCCACCACAAACTGGTCAAAGGTGAACCCTTTTTTTAACAAACGCCCGCCGTTAAACCGCTTATCCAATCCGGGAAGGGCCGGTTGTTTGGGCTTGATGTTACAGACCTCGGGACTATCGTCCAGACGATTCGCCGGGTTATTGGCCGGAACTTTTTTTATCCTGAACTCAATTTTGATATTGCCATGCCCGAGCTTTGAAAACTCCTGCTTGAGCATGGGCAGATATGTGGTTTCCAACCGTTTGGAGGAAAAAGAGTTCGGGCTTGAAAGCGTTAAGGAATCCGCATCCGATCCGAGCAAGGAGACAGGGTCAATCCACATCCTGTAACAATGATCCGGGATCAGCCCCTGGATTTTGCGTTTAACTTTTTCCCAGGAAGATATCATGGTCTAATACTCTTCCTCAAAAAGTACGCCCTCATCGTCAAAAGACAGGACGCTGTCATCATCAAACCTTAACTCTGCAGTTTTTTCATTCTCCAAATCACACCGGCATTCGTCAATGGGTTCCCCACATTCCGGACAGTATTCAGATTCGTTTCTATTCATAATGATTTTCCCTAAAAAAGTTTGCTCAGATCAAAAGACAATCAATGGGGTTATCCATTGGAGTCTGGTTCAAGAACTGGTTCAAGAACCGGTTCAAGATATTCCCGGATGGTTTCGGTCAATCTTATAGCTGCCTCAATGCTCAGCAAAAGCCCCCTGGGTGGACCGTTATCAACATCAAAACTCACCCCGATTTTTTCTATGCCTGATGGGTCCGGGTTTGATTCAAAGTCCGCCAGCTGGTCATTAATCTCCGATAACATCTGTTCCATAACAGCCTGGGTTAATTTTATTGTTGCGCCTCCCCCATCCTGAAATATGGTTAACTCAACAACACCATCCGGGCTTTTTGCGATGCCATAGAGTAATTGGGATTGATCCAGTTCCAGGACAAGATCCCGCACCATCTTAAACGCTGCCGGAACATCCGGTTCCCCGGGGATACAGGATTTGACGATCAGCTCTATTGCCATCTCCATAATCAGAATATTTTGTTCAAAGGATGACAGAGGAACGGGAATAAGTTCCCCAAAAACCGATTCGTCCAAAGGGATCAAGGCTTCCGGGCCATCCGTCACGGCGGTATCTCCTTTTTCCAGGACAATATTTCGGATCTTGCGACTCATAGTGATATCGTGCCCTCCGGTAATCATCCCCTTGACTATAGACAAAAGTTCAATTTGTTCTTCACTTGAAAGATTAGACATTGGAAACACTCCTTAAAAATATTATCACCGGATTCACTTAAAGCTGGCCCCGGTGAAAAGCCTTTTTACAGTCATAAGATCCCCCGGCTGAGTGCAACCACCAGCCAGCTAAAAACAAAAACGAATAACACGCCTAAAAACTCCCATGCAGATCCGTTTTTGTCCCCTTGCCCGTTCAATTTGCCTCCTTTGGCCGGAAGGTATATCACCACGCCCCAAGCCCTTATTTTGATTTTTCGTTAATCACTCCGGCATAGACCGCACCAAGTGCGGATGCCGCATTTACGATATCCATGCATTCCTTGTGGTTCTTTCTTGCCTCTTCCAGGCTCACCTTATTGTCTTTCATGGCTTCAAGGGTGCCGTTCACCCCTTCGGTGTATTCTTTGTTCATGTCCTGGAGAAGCTGGAAAACATCAGATTTACCCAGATCGTGATCCGGGAGTTTGAAACAGGCCATTTTAAAAAAGGAAGCAATGGCCACCAGGGGAGAAACGTCCTCGGTCTTTTCCATGCCTATGATAAAATCCACAAGCCCAAGCTTGGGATTGTATCCGGGCTTGCCGTCCCGGTCGTTGTAGTTCTCCACCGAGTCAACATATATGTGAAGATTTGAAAGGCTGAGTTCCGAATAAATGGTCTTGTCCGATTTCTTCAATTCATCGGCAATGGCTTTGACCCCATACTTTGTGATCGCACTCTGGTAAAGGGTCCAGACATCATCCAGCACCGGGATCAGTTTTTTAAAATTAATCTCATTTGTCATAGGATGATTCCTTTAAATTCGATTTCCTGCCAATTTTGCTCTAAAATTTTTACGGATATTTTTCCGCGCCTGGCTAACGTGGGCCGTCCAAAAAGGATCTATGATCGGCCGGGCGGGACTGCGAAAAGACTTAGTGGATTTTTTAAGAAAGAAAGGCGTTCTCCCCCCTTCAATTTTGCCAAGTTCAGCTCCACGATTGATAACCCATGCACGTTGTCTTGGGGTAATTAATCGGGAAAATCCGGTCTGATGTTTTTCCGCCATTTCTTTAAAAAACTTTTGTTACCCGTCCTGTTCAAAAACCCGAATTTAAGACTGAAAGGGGCTTCTTTAACTTTATATTCCACGCCGAATTGCAGCCTTTTTAATGCGGTGGTGGCATTTCCCCCCCGCATACCGCCTCCCCTGCGTTTCGCCCCACGCAATGCAATGGATGACAACGGGTCAAATCGCTTGCCACCAGGATTCCCGGCTTTGATTTCTTTCTTTAAGGTCTTCATTAAAGAATAGCCTTCCACTTTGATGGCGGTATTCATGGCTTTCTCAGATTCTTGTTTCTGCTTTTTCAGCCACTTTTTAGTTTTTTGAACCCCTTCCAGTGTTGTCGTGATCATGCAACCCCCTCCTTGATCGTGTCCCATCTGATATTCGAGTACCGGGGAAAAACAGGAACACCCGTATCCGATATCGCGCCATATTTAAATGTGACGCTAGCCCCCAGGGGCTTTTTCTCCCAAAATTCCAACCGGGCCTTGTCGTTTATCCCTCCGCAATTAAAAACGACACCGCCGGGCAGCCGTAATATCAGGCTTCCAAAGGTGTCGACATTTTTTGAGTCCTCTTTTGCCTCGGTAAATCCGATTAATTCCGCCTCCATATCCAAAACCGGCTTGATCTTGATCAGATCGCTTGTCCTGTCCGGGTAATATGTTTCCCCTTTTTTGCGAAGGATGATCCCTTCATACCCACCGGCCAGATATTCCTTATAAAATGCCCGAAGCTCAGGTTTACTTTTCGGGTCCCTGGTGGGCACCAGTTTTATATGGGAAGAAATTGAAAGATTTTCTAAGAGGGATATCCGGGCTTCACAAATCATGTCAGACAAAGCCACATCAAACACATGAAATTCTAATATCCCGGTTTCGTCGCTGGAAATTTTCCGGCGGGATAACCCGTTGATCTTTTGAAAAGAAATACGGGTCGTATAAATCTCCCCGTCCAAAGGATATTTGCACAAAGCATTCTTCTTTAACTGCTCGATGATATGGCCTACTGAACAAATCGGGTTTCCATTCCTGGTGGTAAGGATTTCTAACTCAGGATCCCAATTTGCCCGGATACCGTTTAATTTTGGCTGGCACAGGTATCCATTCGCTTTGGCCGTTTCGATATCGCCTTTAACTGCCAGCATTGGATACATTAGAAACTCTCCATAAAGTTATGATGGCTTCTGTACAATGGATTTAATATGTTGCGAATGATG
>CAXHYW010000005.1:0-22212 GCA_964021475.1 uncultured Desulfobacteraceae bacterium
CGGTACTCAACATTTCGGATGGAGTTGATGTTTATTTTCCCATCAATTACTTCCCCCATATTGGGAATAGTCTTAAAATCAATATCTGCTTTTTTACATAACCCCACAATATGTCTCATCCGTTCCGAACTTGCATTGGAAATTGCAATGATGATCTCATCCACATCAAGGGATTTTACCGTATGTTCAAGTTCATCAATCACATTTAAAACAGATACCCCGTGAATTTTTCTACCTACTTTAGAAAGGTCGTCATCCAGAAATCCGATTACATGGGACTGCACATTAGGGTTTTCAATAAATTCCCGGCACATCTTCTGGCCAAAATCGCCAGCACCAATGATAATAACCCCCTTGCCTTTTCTCTGTCCTCTCTTAAATATTTTCAAGAAGGAATTAAACACTGCCCGGAAACCTATATCCTCTGTAAACTCTTCAAAGCAGAGCCTGGTAATGATTCGAACACTGATAATGGACATGAGAGTAAGGCACCAATCAATTATGAAAACAGATCTTGATACCATTTCAAACCGGTTTTTAAAAAGAATAAAGACAATCAGTCCAAAGGTTGCTGCTGTGCACGCTTTGACAATGCTCATCAAATCATTAAGGCTTGTATACCGCCACATGCCTTTGTATAAATCAAAGAAATAAAAACAAAACAGTTTTACCCCCAGCACATATGGAAGCATTCCCAGAAATCCGTCCGTGGCCCAATCAGGAATTATGAAATCGAACCGGATCAAATGTGCCAGATAAAAAGAGATGCACAATAAAAAGATATCTATTGTGACAATAATAAACAGGTTTCTGGAGAAACGTAGTTTCATTTAATGGCAACCTTTTTGCGGATAATGATTGAAGCCAGGGCGAATATCAGGCTGTAAACCAGGTAGACTGCAACGATAAACCAGGGTCCCATGGGTTTTATAAGTAGAACAGACACCCCTATCATCATCTGTGCCGTTCCATAGCCCAAAGAGACTTTCCAATGTCTGATGCCAATTTCATTGGTCAGTAGCTGGTAAATATGTTTTCGATGGGCCATTGTCAAAGAGTCACCCTCTTTTATTCTTACCACCATTGTCAATAATTCATCCAGATAAAAAGGGGCAAGAAAACCCAGCATCACTATGAAATCAAGCAGGTTATCGGATAGAACAATAACTAGACAGGCAAACACAAACCCCAGCAGAACACTGCCAATATCACCAATGAACACCTTTGCACTCGGCAGGTTAAAACACAGAAAGCCAAGGCATGAGAACGCCATGACCAGGCATAGAGTTACGTAACCACCATCTGCTGCCGTATGACTGCTGTGAAAGGCAAGCAGCGAAAACCCGACAACACCAGCAATCCCGGCAATACCATCTATTCCGTCCATAAAATTATAAAAATTTGAAGTGCCAACGATAAAAACAGATAATGGGAGAATAAAAAGATAGGCATTAAGGCCGACCTGTTTTGAATATAAAAAAAAGACCAAAAAAACAAGACTGCACCCGAACTGGAGGACAAGCCTTTCTTTTGCCGACAAGCGCTGCTTATCTCCTCCCCACAAGCTGATCAATGCAATGGCCAATGAGGGCAGCCATAAACATACAGGAATTGCCAGAATCAGACATGCCAGAAGAAAGGCGACCAGGACACCTATCCCGCCGCCTTTGGGGATAAGGTCTGCATGGGAACTTCTATGGTTTGGAATATCAATCAGTTCCAGCCTGCCGGCAAATTTTATGGCAATCCAGGCCCCCAGTCCCCCCAGCAGAAAACTAAATAAAAACAAAATTTGGTTCCATCCTCTTGTATTTGCCCTTGTTGTTAAACTTATTGTTAAAAGCGATAAATTTTATCGTATGTTTTAAATTAAAGCCAGTATTAAGGGTGCTTTTTTATCAAATAGATTCAAATTCAACATTAACTTTATAACCCAGGGCACCAGCATATTTTGAAATAGTTGCCAATGTTGGAAATGAAACTTTTTCTCCACATTCTAGTCTTGAAATGTTGCTTTTATTCGTGCCCATTTTTTTTGCGATTTCAGCTTGTGTTAAACCCTTGCTTATACGCATATTTATCAATTTTTTTCTAAGCTCATAAACAGGGACCAGTTCATCATATTCCTTTCTCACTTCAGGGTTTGTAAGCGCTTTTTCTTTGAAATTTTTAAAAGTTGGCCTATTCATTTTTTATTACCCCCTTTAAGTTCCTTCATCCTTTTTATGGCGAGGTCTAAATCTTTTTTAGGTGTCTTTTGAGTTTTTTTATCCAAGGCATATCGAAATACCAGCTTTTAAATAATATTAATTGCACGCCAATTATGTTATCTTTTTTGACAACCAATGTCAATAAATTTTGACGGCCATGTTTATCCAGGCTTTTGTAATGATTGGATCAAGCCTATGGCAGATATTCAGATCAGTGCAAAAAACCTTGGGCTTATTCAACACCATTTGAATCGATATTACCTAATTCAGGAAGCTCATATGGAACGTCTCGAGGCATTGCAAGCTGATGAAAAATTATTGTCTGACTTGATTTTGTGTAAAAATAATATCATGGTAAAGGGGATGGGGTTGTTTTCCCAAGAAACCGGACAACTGTAAAACCTTAGGACAAATCGGCATTTAGGAGATTTGCCAGTACTGGCATTTCTCCTAAATGATTATGAATTGTCTTCTGGTCTATCCCCAAGCGCTTTGCAATCCTGTCCTGGGGGATACCAAGACGATTCTGAACTTTTGGGTTAAAGTTCCCTTGGGCTAAGTGCATGTGGTAGTATGAATTTAAGACAAACCTTGAGACAATAGCTATTTTTAAGCGATAGAATGACAAGCGTGAGACAATAGTGCCTCACACTTGTCTGTGCTGCTTAAAATTACTGATAAATTTCAGATTCAACAAAGTAAACGTCAAGTATTGGGTTTGCTCAAGACTCTTTGGTTAATTCATCAATTGTTTTTTTGAATCCATTAATGCTTTCGCTTTGAATAGCAGACCTGAGAAGCTTTTTCAGCAATATTCTATTGCTTAAAGCCTGTATTGTGGCGTGAATGTCTGCCGGAATGCTGGGGAATTTTGTATCAAGGGCCTCTAAAAGCATCTCCCTTGCGTCATAGACCATACCTTCATTTCTACCTTTCTCCATGCCTTTCTCCATCCCTTTCTCCATACCTTTCTCTATTCCGATCCTTTCAGCACTTGTTATATATGGCATTTTCTTCTCCCCCTCATAATTAATAAGGTCCTGGGTAAATTGTTTTGTTAAATCTTCAGGCAAAATCATCAACCAGTCTATAAGTCTGTATATGTTCAGAATGTCTTTTGCTGAAAAGCCTTTTTCATAGAGAGCTGTTGTAATGGCCCATTTCCAGGAATATCTGGCCTGTGGATCATTTTTGCTGGCCTTTGTTTTTAAATAGGCAGCGGTTATGATAGCAAAGGGGTTTGTTCCATTGAGCAGGTCGTCTATCTTATCGTTATAATCAATGAGTTTAACCATTGGAAATTCAAAATTAATTTTGCAGCCCCACTGCTCGGAGTGAAAACAGTCTGGTCTCCATGAAGAATTTTCATCAGCCAGAATTGCAAGGCTTGTAACCGGCAGGTAACTTTTAGTGTAATAAAATTCCCATCATTTTGCAAGATTCAACGTCGCACCAATATAGCCCTTTCTAATACGGTGTTGTCGGGGATGACTTTGTCCATAACTACTTATCCCTCGTATTTATTCGTCCCACTGGAAAAATGTTCTCATCGTTGTGAAACAGGAAACGGTAATCAGTTGGCACAGAAAATGTTTCAAACTGTTTTAGTTTAAATCGCGGAAACGACAATCATTTTAAAACAAGGAAAATGAACCGGGTGTGCCACGCAAGTACCTAACCGGACATCACTGATTTTATATACATCATCATAATTTTTCAAAAACAGAAGTGAATGTAAATTTAGGATCAAACCCTTCATTGAGCATCTTACTATTATCAAAAACAAGATCCTTTGAAAGCTTATCATAAAATGAATGGATCAAGTTGGCTTTGTCCTTTATCAAAAATCCGGCTATCCGAGTTGTTATCCAAACAAACAACAAAGGGACTTTAATAACTCTCTTGTCAGGCTGGTATTCAGATTTCTTAAATATTTTAATAATTTCATTAAAAGAACAGGGCTTTTTATCTGTAACATTAAAAACATTGCAAGAACATTGAATAGAATTTTTTCCAATTCTATATAAAACGAAATCAACGAGATTCTGCCTTGCAAGTACAGACATTGTCTGGTTCCCTGTACCAAATTTCATATAAAATAACTTTTTGAATCCAAAAACCCTTTTTTCAAGATTCAGACTCCACCTTGAATCATACACAGGGGCCAATCGAAGAATATCCAGTGTTTTAATGTGCCCCTCATTAAAAAAAGTTTTCAACCCATTTTCAGCATCCAATTTGCTGCGGGCGTATTCGGTAGTGGGCCAGCATAAATCTTCTTCCTTGACTTGTTTTTGTTTGTGACTTTCCCCATACACTGAAATAGAAGAAAGAAAAATAAAATGAACTTTGGGGTTGGCGCTGAATGCTACCTTGGCCAGATTGATTGTTGCTAAATGATTTACCTCATCATACAATCTTTTATCTATAGGGCTGTTAATCTTTTGATGAGCAACCCCTGCACAGTGGATCACCACATCAGGTACATAAGTTGTGCAGATTTTTTCCAAAAGACAAACATCGGTAATATCGCCCTTTATGAAAACAACTCCATCATCTTTTTCTTCATTTTTTTCTTCATTAGAAGTTATTTTATCCAAAGCAATAATTTTATATTCATGACAAAGGCTTTCCCATACAGCCCGCCCGATGAATCCATCTGCTCCGGTGATAAAAATTTTTCCCAAAACCTTTTCTGGACCACTTTTATTTTTTAACATAACCAAATCACATCATACTTTTATATATTTGAGTATACTTACCGGCTTGTCTTTTAAGGGTAAAGTGTTCCTGCAAACGGTTATAGGCGTTTTGCCCAAATAGATTACAGGTAGAATCCGAAACAAACATCTTATTCATCGCTTCAGCCAATAAAAGATCATCATTCGGCGGTACAACATATCCCGTTTGCCCGTTTAAATTAACAAAACTTGTACCAGTCCCCAACTCTGTAGTCACCATGGGTTTTCGAAAGTAACAAGATTCCAACAAAACCTGCCCAAAAGCCTCAGCAGGGGAAATTGACGGCAAAACTATAAATCTACAATTTTCTATCAAGGACTTCAAGCAATCATCCTTTTGATAACCTAGCATAAATACATTCGTAATTTTTTCTAGGTTGATACGATTCTTTAGTTCATCGAACAATGGGCCTTTTCCTACAATGACAATATTGCCTTGGGTATTTTTTGCAGCGTCAAGCAAAACATTCAATCCCTTGTACCATCTTAAAACGCCTATATAAAGACCATAATCACCGAACTCTTTAAATTTTTCCATTGTTGTTTCTTGATTGCCAATGGAAATTTTATTAAAACGACCTTCATCCAACCAAAGATTAACAGTTTTACACTTATACCGGTATCTTCGTAAAATAGATGTCGCATTTTGCAAATTATCACTTGTAGGGACAATAACCTTGCTCTTTCGCAAAATCGCATGAATAAAAGGAGAGTAGAGTTTTCTAAAAAATTTACTACTATGGATATCACAATGAAACGTTAGTACAATTGGCTTTTTAACATTAAAAAGCAAAATTAAAAGTTCAGCTGTTGGCCAGGGAAAATGCAGGTGAATAATATCTGAATTCCGAATAATATCAAGAAAGCCTCTTACCAGAGACCAACTGAAAGGGTTGGATAATATGTCAAAACTGGTATAAAAGGACTTGGTTTTAACACCGTCCTGTAAATCTTCTTTTGGTTTTTTTGACAAAGAGATAACAGATACTTCAAATCCTTCTTCTATAGATGACTTTGATATCTGCCTTATGGCCTCTTCCAATCCACCCTGTGTGTCTGGAAAATATGTTTTAAAAATATGGGTTATACGCATATTGAAGATTCTTATCGTTTTAAAAATGATTTATAAACAGCTATCATACATATAAAGAAACCAAATCGAAAAAGCATTTCATGGACCAAAAGCAATCTATATTTAATTCTAAAATAATATGAATGAGTGCTTTTTTCAGCAGAGGGACTGCAATTGCTGTCATGTCTTCTATAATAAACCAGTTTTTCTTCTATAAATATAGGTTTATATAACAATTCACTGACTAAACCGATCCAAATATCGTGCATAACAATATGTTTAGGAAAAGGTAAAGCGCTATCTAAAACAGATCTGCTAAACGCCATACAACAGCCCAAATAAGAATTAAATTTAAGGTTACGAATTATTCCTGCCTTCGATTTCAGGATATTGAAATATGATTGATATAAGATAGAAGCTGCCTGATTTATAATATAAGCATCTGAAACGATCAGCACCTCTCCAGATTGAAAATACCGATTACAAACTTTAACCTTTGAGGAATGCCAGATATCATCCTGGTCAGAAAGAAAAATATAATCTCCGGTACAATTTTTCAATGCATTTTCAAAATTCCATATAATCCCGTGTTTTGACCTGTTCTGGATAACCCGTACCCTGCTGTCATTAAAATTTTTGATAATATTTATAGTTTCATCTGTAGAACCATCATCGGAAACAACAATTTCATCTTCGGCATCAAGCTGGCAAAGGATTGAACTTAATTGTTCTTTAATATATTTTTCACCATTATAGGTGGCTATACATACAGAAATCATTATACTA
Organism: uncultured Desulfobacteraceae bacterium; assembly: GCA_964021475.1. Taxonomy (GTDB): domain Bacteria; phylum Desulfobacterota; class Desulfobacteria; order Desulfobacterales; family Desulfobacteraceae; genus NBML01. Next base: position 6,810 of record CAXHYW010000005.1, read on the forward strand.
GTATCAAAACTCCAATATTTCGTATAAATCCACTTTTCCAAAATCCATTATGAATCAAAACCCAACGCCTCTGAAAAAAGTTTTTACCAGGAATGGATAGATATTCTTTGATGATTTGATGCTCCATCACACCCAGCTTGTCATTAAATTGTTGTTTAAAAATTCGGGCTTGAATATAGGTATCCACAATATTTTTCTTTGCTTGGATAAACCCTTTATTTACGGCATTTTTCAAACCATACCCTTTGCTCCCAAAAACATTATTACTATGCTGACGATATTTTACCAACGGCTCAGAAATCGGTATAATTTTTCCAAATGATGCTGCAACAAATCCCAAATACCAATCATGCATAATAATACCATCCGGTAATTTTTCTACCAATTTTGCCAACGAACGGTTGATCAACATCGCACAACCCGTAATACAATTTTGAACAACTAGCTGCTTTAATGATGTGCGATACTTCCCTCCCAACTTTTGGTACTCCCACATGGAAGTGGAAATTAGGCCCAGCGATTCATCAACAACTTCAAGGTCGCTATGAACAAGCAATGGAATATTTTTGCCATGGATTTGTTCAAATTCAATGGCTGATTGAAGAGTACGCTCAATTTTCCATGGATACCACACATCATCCTGGTCACAAAACATTATGTAATCAGCGCTTGATAGTTGTAATAATTTATTGAAAGATTTTATTACACCCAGGTTATTCCGGTCACCGCATAAATGAACCTTAGGCTGCCTTTTTTTTGAATAATGCTTAAGGATATCCCAGGTTTTATCAGATGAACCATCGTCTCTGATCAATATCCGAAAATTTTGAAAACTCTGATTCTCGAGTGAAGCAAGAAGTTCAGGAAGGTACTTTTCCCCATTGTATGTAGACAATAAGATATCAACAGCCACCACAATCCATTTCCCTTAGCATCTTTCTAAGTTGTACACGCCAGTGAACAGGATGTTTACCCAGGGCCCCCCATATATCTATTTTATCCAGGACTCCATACCTAGGCCTTTTAGCAGGTGTCGGATAATTGCTTTCAGGAATAGGATAAATCGGTATTGATTTTGACAGCAAGCCCAAATTCATACTTTCCTCCTGAATAGCCACTGCAAAATCATACCATGAGGCAACCCCGGCATCTGTCCAATGATAAAGCCCGGATATTTTTTTTCCAATGGAATCCCAAATCGCATGTGCAAGCCCGTTTGCCCAAGTGGGTGTACCCACCTGGTCATCAATCACGCTAATATTTTTTTTCTCTTTCATCAGTTTCAGCATGGTTTTTACAAAATTATGTCCATGGGAAGAATAAAGCCAGGCCGTACGTATAATCAACGCCTTATCTTTCAAAATTTTACTGACTTCATTTTCACCTTTTAGTTTTGAATCCCCGTATACCGATTCCGGATATGGTGTGTCGCCGGGTTTATAGGGCCTAGATGTTTGACCGTTAAAAACGAAATCAGTTGAGATATGAGTTAAGGCGATATCATATTTTTCAGATAATTGGGCAATTTCCATAACGGCTTGGTGATTTATCCTGTACGCGAGCGCCTCTTCCTTTTCCGCCGTATCAACAGCAGTATACGCCGCAGCATTAATGATGGAATCAGGGGAAGTCTTTTGGATACAATTTTGAATACTTGTTGTACTGCAAAAATCTATTTCCGGATAATCATAGGGAATCAGTCGAATGTGAGCAGGACATGTTCGCTGGAGCTCCCATCCCAACTGCCCGCCTGATCCAATTAAGAGGACTTTCATTTAAACACCTCCGCTTTTTCAAGGATTATCCCATTTTTATCTTTTTGTGACAATATGGGTTGAAAACCGGATTTAACCGGCCAGTCAATGCCAATGGCCGGGTCATTCCAGAAAATAGATTTTTCAAATTCAGGGGCGTAATAATCCGTGCACTTGTAAACAAACTCGGCCTGGTCGCTCATCACATAAAACCCGTGGGCAAATCCCGGCGGCACCCAGAACATATCTTTATTTTCAGCGCTTAAGATCACGCCTGCCCACCTGCCGAAATCAGGAGAACTTTTCCGAATATCAACGGCCACGTCAAAAACCTCTCCTGAAATCACCCGGACCAATTTGCCCTGGGTATGTTGGGCCTGGTAATGCAATCCCCGCAGAACCCCCTGGCTGGAACTGCTGTGGTTATCCTGGACAAAGTTAAAATCCGCCACCCTGGCTTTAAATTCCCGGTCCTGGAAGGTTTCCATAAAAAAACCCCGATCATCCCCGAAAACCTTAGGGCGAAGTATTTTCACATCCCTTAAACTTGTATCTATAACGTCCATGTTTCGTATATTATTTCCATTGGTTAACAGCTTGTTTTAAACAATTCCAGCAGATAAGTTCCATAGTCTGTTTTTCTATATTGATCCGCCATGGCAATGACCTGGTTCTTATCAATATATCCCATGCCATAGGCAATCTCTTCCAGGCAGGCCACCTTAAGCCCCTGGCGTTTTTCCATGGTCTCAATAAACAAGGATGCCTCCAGAAGCGAAGAATGGGTCCCGGTATCCAGCCAGGCCGTCCCCCGGCCCATCTGTTCCACATGCAGACTTCCCCGCCGAAGATATTCCAGGTTGACATCGGTGATTTCCAGCTCTCCCCTGGCGGATGGTTTTAAATTTTTGGCAATTTCAATAACATCATTGTCATAAAAATAAAGGCCCGTAACGGCAAAATTGGATTTGGGACACGCCGGTTTTTCTTCGATATCAATGGCTTTGCCATTTTCATCAAAGGAGACCACCCCGTATCGTTCGGGATCCTTAACCTGGTATCCGAAGACAGTCCCGCCCTCTTTTCTTTCTGCGGCTTGCTTAAACCGATTGGAAAGGCCGTGCCCGTGGAATAGGTTGTCCCCCAGGATCAAACAGACGTTGTCCTGCCCGATAAACTCTTCCCCAATAATAAAGGCCTGGGCAAGCCCTGCCGGTTCCGGCTGTATCTTATAGGATAGCTTGATTCCCCATTGGGATCCGTCTTCCAGCAATGCCTCAAACTGGGGCAGATCTCTTGGCGTGGAAATGATTAAAATATCCCGGATGCCGGACAGCATGAGCACGGACAGGGGATAAAAAATCATGGGCTTGTCATAGATGGGCAGCAGCTGCTTGCTTATGACCTTTGTCACCGGATAGAGCCGAGTGCCGGATCCTCCGGCCAGGATAATACCTTTCATGAAAGTCCTCTTTTATTAATTAGCTCTGATATTGTTTTTCTATCCATTGCTGGTATTCACCGGTCTGCACCGACCGGACCCACTCCATATGATCCAGATACCAGTCAATGGTTGCAGACAAGGCCTGCTCAAAGGAATAGGTTGCGGTAAACCCGATCTGATCCCGGGTCTTGTCTGAATTTATGGCATAGCGGATGTCATGGCCGGGCCGGTCCGCCACAAAGGTAATCAAATCCCTGGAGCCTTTCTGCCCTGTCTTTTGATCCACCAGATCACAAAGGGCCTGGACCACCTCCAGGTTGGTTTTTTCCTCCCCCCCGCCGATGTTATAGGTCTGACCGGAAGTTCCCCGTTCAAACACATTGGCCAGGGCCTCACAGTGATCGGCCACGTAGAGCCAGTCCCGGATATTTTCCCCTTTTCCATATACTGGAAGCGGCTTTTTATCCAGAATATTTAAAATCACCAGGGGGATCAATTTCTCGGGAAATTGATAAGGGCCGTAATTATTGGAACAATTGGTGACCACCACGGGCAATCCATAGGTTTTATGATAGGCCTTGACCAGGTGATCCGAAGAGGCCTTTGAGGCAGAATAGGGGCTGGAAGGATCATATGCGGTATCTTCAGTAAAACCAGGGTCTTCAAACCCCAGACTGCCATACACCTCATCCGTGGACACATGGAGAAATCTAAAATCGGCCGGATTATTTTTCCGAAAATGGTGGAGGCTTGCCTCAAGCAGCTTGAAGGTCCCCATGATATTGGTATTTAAAAAGACCTCTGGCCCGTCAATGGAACGGTCCACATGGGATTCTGCTGCAAAATGGAACACTGCATCAAACCGGTGGTTGGAAAAAAGATCCTCAAGAAGAACTGAGTCCGTTATGTCCCCGTGAATAAACGTATATCTTGCATCTGATTCAAGATCTTTATGATTTTGTGGATTCCCCGCATATGTCAATGCATCCAGATTAAAAATGTGCCAGTCAGAATAGATGCCATGGACATATTTAATAAAATTGCTTCCAATGAAACCGGCACCGCCTGTAATTAAAATATTTTTCATGCTAAAGCCAACTCTCCCTTACCGTTCATACCCTAAAAAATGCGTCAGCCGTTTAAAAAAATGATCCTTTGGTTTTTCCCCTCTGTACTTTATTATTTTAACGGGATTTCCAACAACCACCACCTAGGGTTCAACGTCCTTTGTCACAATCGTTCCTGCACCGATAACAGCGTCTTTCCCGATTATCAAGCCCTCCAGTACAACACAGGAGGCAAAAAGTCAAGGATAACGGTGTGATCCTGTTCCATGATATTTGTGAATGAACAAAAGGCTTTGGGGTCTGGAAAAAATATTAACAAACAAAACATCCGGGCATATCGTTTTGGTATACAATGCAAAATAGAGAGAATTTAAAATGGCCAAGACAGCAATGACACATGCACGACTTACTCTGGAAATAAAAAGACAAGCTGAAGCTATTCTTAAAGAGTTGGGAATTTCCATTTCTGCGGCTCATGAAATGTTTTATCGGCAAATTATAGCACGTCAGGGGCTGCCGTTTGATTTGCAGATTCCAAACAAAGATACGCGTCAGTCGATGATGGAGGCAAGGCATGGCAAGGGTAAAAAATATGACAACGTGAAAACCTTGTTTGAAGATATGGAACTCTGATGTTACCGATTCGTTTAACATCCAAATTCAAGAAAGATCTAAAAAGGGCTGCAAAACAAAAACCCAATTTTGAAATACTCCGGCAGATCCTTGAACGATTATCCATCCCGAAACCTTTACTGTCAAAATTCAAAGACCACAAGTTAAAAGGGGAATGGATAGATTTCCGCGAATGTCATATTGAACCAGATTGGTTGCTTATTTATACAATTACGGATTTTGAACTTAGATTAGCTCGTCTTGGCACCCATTCCGAATTGTTTGATTAGAATTCCGGGTCTTGTCTGAATTTATAGGTCAGGGCATCCAGGTTAAAAATATTCCACTGGGGGTAATGCGTCATGACGTACTTGATAAAATTGGTCCCGATAAATCCGGAACCGCCTGTAACCAGAATTGTTTTCATACCTATGTTTTATTCCCCCTTTTCACCCATCATAAACTCAAGCTCTGAACGACCCAGCTGATAATCCAGCAACGCCTGGGTGTAGTTGCCTTGCGCTCTGGTGAGCCGAATCTGGGCATCCAGTAAAAGCGGGATGGTTGTCAATCCCACTTCCAGCCTGCGGCTTTCAACTTTGTAGTTTTCTTTGGCAGCCCCTACTGCCCCCAGAGCCCCCCTGGTCCGATACTCGGCTTCAGCAATGGAAAACAATGCCTGGCGAATACCTTCCTGAATAGCCAGCTGAATTCTTTTAATTTCTTCTTTAATCCGGGCTGCATCCAAAGAACTTTTCTGATTTTGATACCAGGCCCGTCCGCCGTCAAACAATTCCCAGGAGGCATTGACCCCGGCCGTCCAGTATCTGTTACGCTGATCCCGATCTTGGTTATAGCCCGTTAAAGCGTCATAATCTCTATTCTGGTCCTGATAACCCAGATCGAACTTTACCAAAGGCAAATATGAGCCAAGGGCAATATCCGCTTCTTTTTCGGCCATGGCCACCTGCTTGGCCAGGCTTTCAAGATCAGGGCGGTTTGATTTTGCAATTTTCCAGCACGCCTCAAACTCAGATGCATACTCATCGGCAAAGAATTTTGTCCCGCCTTCAAACACCACCTCCTCTGAGATGGGATGGTTCATCAATGAAAAAAGTGCCACCCGTTTCCGATTTACATCATTTCTCGCCTTACTCAGCCGTTGCTCGGCATCTGCCATGTCCACCTGGGCACTCAACACTTCCGAATAGGAAATCAGGGATTTTTCCAGATAGGCGCTGGCAGACTTCACCCCCTCTTCAAGGCGCCTCACAGACTCTTCGGAAATCTTAACATTCAGATTTGCCCCCATGAGCTGGAAAAAAGTAGTCTGGATATTATAGGAAAGCTCCAGTCCTGCCAGTTTCCGATCCGCAGCCTGTCTCTCCATATCGATTTTTGCTTTGTCGTAAGCATTGACAATTCGATTGCCCGCATAAAGGACCTGTGACAGCCTAAGAGCAAAATTTCTCATGTCCTGATTAAGGTAATCAGTATCTGAGAGCCCTTTGGAACTGATGTTATCAATGCGGCTGAAAGCATAGGTAGTAGACAGAGAGGGTAAAAAATCTGCACGGGTAGATTTCCTGTTTTCTTCCAAGGCAGCAACGGCATAATCAGCCGCTTTAATAAGAGGACTGTTTACAAGCCCGTATTCCTGACATTGTTTCAAGGACATGACAGTCCCGGCATGACACACCGGCAAAATACCAAATGCGAACAAAACAATTAAAACGTATAATAATTTATTTTTCAAACCGTCTCCAATACGATATCGTTATTTGACCAGTATTCCTGGTATGAAGGTCTTCCAGGAGATATGAGATTAACACAAACAAATCTCAAGATGAGTTTATAAAACATTATACCGCCAATAGGCAAGACAAAATCGGTCTTCCCAGGTAAGGAAACCCAAAACAATCAATCATTAACTGATTTTCTAAAGAAACCGTTGGTCAAATCTAACCGGTTCTGGTCAACAACGGACAAGACTCACAGCACCAACCCAGTGTTCAAGCCTCTTTAACCCTGGCACACCCTTTGCATTTTTCAGCAACCATGGTGTTAAAAATATGGAAAATTTATTTTGTTTTTGCTTTAGTGGCCAGCGTTCTCTGTTCAACACAGGAGATTGCCAGGGCAGAAACAAGCCTGAGCAACGAAGCCTATGCCCTTGATATGGTCAACCGAATGCGCAACGACCCCCTGGCCTATGCTGAGCAATTGGGCTATAATCGGGCCCAATTATTAGAACAGCAGCCATGGCTGGCCCAGATTGCTAAGGGACTGGGGGGTGTTGCATACTCAAATTCTTTAGCCACCCAGGCCTTAGCTCAAAACGCAGAAGGCTATTCAGCAGACGGCAGTGCAATCCTCTATCTTGATGATGCGGGAGTAGCTGTAACCCAAGCGGTTACCACAATGAATACAGAATATGCGGCTGAGGGAACCGTTTCAGGCATAGTCTCTTTTTACAATTTAATGGACGCCCAGACTGCCATTGGCCTGGTGATTAATAATCAGTTTAAAAATGAACTGGATGCTTCCTACGAAGGTAAACGTATCCTTCTCTCCCCTCAATTTCGGCAGATGGGAACGGCCATCAGGGCAGGTCAACTTCAGGTGGACTCAGGGTATAACAATGCATTTTTTGTTTATACCTGTTTTTCATCCTCTCTGCTGAAATCAGAGGTTCAGGTGGTGAATATGCTCAACCAGGTCCGGGCCTATCCTGACCAGACGGGTACCTACCTTTCTTTAAATTTAGATTTTCTGCCAGGGGGATATGCCCCTCTCTTTTTTAACGATGCCCTGATTTCTACCTCCCAGACAGTGCTGTATAATGAGGTTGATGTCCATGCCCATGCCCTGCACTTTGGCTTTCCCCAGCCGGATGTGGGATACACAAATGTTCTTGAACATTTTCCCAGCGCTGACTCCAATACCCTTGCCAGGTGGATTTTTTCCTCTCTCATGGTTAGGGAGGCCACAGCATATCCTTCCAGGGATGCCATTTTCAATCCGTTGTGGAATGAAATCGGCCCTGCCCTGTATACTGCAGGGAACGACTCCAATAATTCTATAAAACTGACAATGGTCTCAGGGTATAATTATAAAGAAGAGACAGATCTTTCCAGGATTTACGGGGTGGTCTATACTGATTCAGATTCAAACGGGACATACACCCCGGGTGAAGACGCTGCTGACATATTGATATCAGTCTACGACAACAGCACCGGGTCAAAGGTGAGAACCATTTATACAAACAAGGCCGGACAGTTTTCCCTGACCCTGCCCAATAATGTGGAATACAATATTGAGACCATAAACAATGGCAACCGCGCAGGACAACTTTTGGTCCTTACCGATGATCAGTTTCTTGAGCTGATTGTGGCGACCCAATAGCATGGATGATACAAAGCGAATGATCACCCCCTGGGAAGCCTTTATCACCTGGTTTGATACTGTCCCCCTGACTTTGCGAAAATTTCTGGCGCACACGTTCAGAATATGCACTACTGAAGACACAGCTCAGATGGCGATAAAACCAGAGGAGTCCTTAGAGCGTTTCAGGAATTGGGCCGGGACAACAGATTTCCCTTTGCGCATTGCAGCCCGGATGTTTTATATAAGGTCAGTATTTGATATGGTAATCTGCCACCATCATGAGCTTTTTAATCAGAACAATCCGCTTTCCAGTGCATCGTTTAAGGATAATATCGTACCTATTTCATCCAAACAATGGGATGAAACGTTAAGATCCTGGACCAGCCTTAGAAACCGGGAATTAACAGATACCTACATCCACTCATGGGCATCCTGGATGATACAAATGCAAATGGAGCCCACCCGAGTATGATTTATGCGGGAAGCAAACAAAAAAAATACCGTGGAACACCTGAAAAACCAATGAAACGAGCTTGACAATTCCATCTCAACTTTATATATGAGACGGAACTATTATAAACAGTTTGGCCAATGCGGACTTGAGTCTGCAAATTTTTAATTAATTAAAAGGAGAAAAAAACATGGCATTAACAGGAACTTATTTTAGTGCAACTTATTACCTTACTCAGAACGCAGATGTAGCTGCAAACTGGTCAGGTTCAGCTCTTGCTCACTATGAGGGTTACGGAGCTTCCGAGGGTCGTGCGCCAAACTCATGGTTTGATGCTCAGTACTATAGAGCAAATTCTGAAGCAGCTGTCCAGTCCATGACTGCTCTTGAAGCATTCACCCATTATGAAGGCTTTGGCTGGGAAGAAGGCCGCGCAGTTTCTTCAACCTATGCCGCCTTTGACGAGCAACAGTACCTGGACGACTACGCAGATCTTGTAACAGGTGGAATTACAACCTCAACTGCCCTGTGGCATTTTCTGAATTACGGTTCGACTACTACTGAAAACCGTATTGGCAAAAATGATGATGGAAGCACGATCGACGTCGCCTCTAGTGCGACTGGCACGACTTATACGCTCACTACTGGCGCGGATAATATCGTCGGCACTACTGATAACGATACTATTAATGGTTTCGTTGCTAGCGCAGCAGCAGCTACCTCCACTTTGACTGGTGCTGATACGATTTCAGGTGGTGGTGGTACTGATGTTTTGAATGTCACAGCCACTGGAGATACTATAGGCTCTCTGACCTTGGGCGGTGCAAACATTTCTGCCCTTGAAATCATCAATATTCGCAACGTCGATGGAGATGGCGGCAGCGATACTTTCACCGTTTCTGCTGCGACCATAGCTGGCGTGACCGGTGTTTATGCTGACCGTGCTTCTGACGATCTTACTGTGACTGGTCTGGCTGCAGGCGCCACTATCGGTATGCTCGGTGATGGTACGCTTAATAATGCGGACGTTAATTTTGCATACGCAGCGCCTACTTCCGCAATCACCATTGATATTCAAGGCGGCACTAAAACCACTGCGGCTGCAGCTAACGGCGGATCTGGTGCAATCACTGCAACGGCAAGCGCTGGTGTAACTACTGCAACGATCGGCTCCTCTGGCGCAGCTAATACTGTTGGCGTTATCAAGCTGTCCAGTGGTGGTACTAATACTGTGACCAGCCTAACGGTAAATGCGGCCACCAACCTGACTGCTACGCTGACAGCTGCTGATTTTGCTGCTACCGCTGCCCTTACTGTTAGCGGTACCGCCACTTCTGTTAACCTTGGTGCTAATTTTGACGGCAAGACCATAGACGCTTCCGGCCTGACTGCTGGCGGTCTGACCATTGCCACTAACACCAACCTGACCAGCTTCATTGGTGGTATAGGCGACGACACCGTTTCAACCACCGCCCTGGCTGCTGCTGCAGTTGCTGGCGCAGTTGATGCAGGTGCCGGTACCGGTGATGTCCTGCAAGTGATGACTGCTGCTGATGTGGCGACTTCTGCTAAGGCAGGACTTTTCACTAACTTTGAAGTGCTACGCAACGCTGGTGCAACTGATCTGGATATATCGCTGATTTCCGGCATCACTTCTGTACAATTGGCCAGTGCCACCGCGGGTGCCACCAAGCTGACTGCTGCGCAAGCTGAAGTCATCACAGTGCTGGCAAGCAACGCCACTAACACGATTGCCTTGGCTGACGCCACTGGCACGTCTGACGTGTTGGGGCTGAATTTGCAAAACGCGACTGCAGCCGCAGTTGCAACTCCGATTGATGTGACCGTATTGACAGCAGATGGTTTTGAGACCATAAACGTGATTTCTTCCAGCGGTGTCAAGGCAGGTGGTACTGGTATTGGTAACGATTTGGCCTTTGCTGGAGCTGATAAACTAACCACGCTTAATGTCTCGGGTGCTTATGATCTCACCATTGCCGCAGCCAACATCGCCAAGGCTGTGACTATTACCTCCACTCAAACTGGTACTGCTGCTATGTATGTTTCTGGTAACTTTGTTAGTGGTTCATCCATTTCAAGTTCCGAAGGTGCAGATGCAATGATCCTGGGTACAGGCTTTGCTACATACAATACCGGCGCAGGTAACGACACCATCAGCGGTACTGCTGCTCAACTGAACACAGGTGCCAACTATAACACCATCAACGGTGGCGACGGTACCGACACCTTTAACATCACTGGTGGTGCGGCCTTGACCATCGTTGATAACAACCTGAGCAAACTTACTGGGATTGAGAATATCGTTGTTACCTCTACAGTAAATGCTGATCAGTCAATTACAACCGGTGGTTGGTTTGATGGCGCATTTAAAGCCAATGGCGTTAATCTTACTACATCGGCAGCCCAGGGTAATATCACTATTGATATGACCTCTTTTACTGGTGCGGCTACACTTGGAGTAACGACTGTAGGTACCGGTGTTGGAGAGGGTCTAATTTCTATTCAGACCGGTTCTGGTGCCGATGTTATCACTGTCTCTGCTGCTACCGCGGGTGTTGATAGTGTCGTTAAAACATATGCTGGTAACGATAAAATTACGACTGCTGGCACAGATGCTGGTGCATATACTGGTGGTGCAGGCGATGATACTCTGGTATTCGGTAGTACTGGAGTAAACACTGCGGTGTTTGAAGCCACAGCGGCTTTGAATGGTGCAGATACCATTACTGGTTTTGCTTTAACTGATTTCCTTAACTGGGTCCAGGGTGGCGCTGAAACAACTATAGCTGGTGGCTTAACCACGACTGCCAATGTTGTTTACCAATTAGGTGGTCAAGTAGCTGGAGCGGCTGATACAGCTGCAGGTGTTGTTACTGCTGCTAATGCTGCTGCCACATGGACTGCAGCGGCTGCCACTGCAATGATAGTTCTCTCAGATACGGACTCCACAGCCTTGTATTCCTGGACCGATGTTGCTGGAACTGCTGGCGTTCAGGAAGGGGAATTAACCTTGATGGGAACAGTTGATTTAGCTATGACTACTGGTCAAATTAATACAGCAATTACCATCGTCTAGCCTTAGACCCTAATATAGAAAAATTCGAAGCCTACAGGCTTAGAGTTTATGCTTGAGTTAGGTAACAAACCCCCCAATTCTTATGAGTTGGGGGGTTTTCTTTTGTGCACCAGACAAGGGACACAGCGCTTTGACCGATGCTATTCGGTAGACCAAATGACTTGAATCTTACTTTCGACACCCTTCTTGGACTTTTTCGGACAATTTATTTCAGATGATTCCTGAGAATACCGAATCGTACAACCTCTTGATTTAATAAACAATAGAGCTATACATTGTATTACTTCCCTGATACACCCCTCGTAATACGATGACAACTCTACCAGGAGGTGTACGCATGTTGGACTTAGACATCGATGGCCTGACAACTACTGATGTCGGACATTTGCCATTTTCCTGACAAAAAACATCTTCCTACCCTAAATAATTGTGTCCTTTCGGTAAGCCTGCTTGAAAATCCTTTCATGGGCATAATATTATCGATCCCGAAACAATTTGAAAGAAACTATGACTTGGTGCACAGCTGAACTGTGACATTTTAAGATGTATCAGGCCTATAAATATTGACGGCAGACAATATGGATGATCAGCGTCAGTTATAATACCCGCCGGACGACAATTAGAATTCCCGAAATTAAAAAAATCAAAAAAATGGTAAAAAGCGTCCAAATCTTACTGAAGGAGTGATTTGGATGGTAACGGACCAGCAAGTGAGGAGGTTATTAAAGTTGATTCAATCTAAAAATAATTTCGGGATAGCAGCAATGAAAGCAGGTATGGATGAAAAGACGGCTCGAAAGTACCGTAAAATGCGCAAATTACCAAGCGAACTTAAACAGGAGAATAACTGGCGTACACGTAAGGACCCTTTTGGAGACGTATGGGATGGCATCAAAGGTATGCTGTCAATAAACCCGGGGTTGGAGACCAAAACCATTTTCGAGGATCTTCAGCGAAAAGAGCCAGGCCGATTTGCTGATGGTCAATTGAGAACCCTACAGCGGCGGATCAAGAATTGGCGCGCAACAGAAGGTCCTGCCAAGGAAATATTCTTTGCACAAATTCATAAACCAGGCGAATTGTGCCAGTCTGACTTCACCCATATGGACAAGCTCGGCGTCACCATAGACGGCGTTCCGTTTGATCACATGATCTACCATTTTGTTTTAACCTATTCCAACTGGGAAGCCGGGACTATATGTTTTTCTGAGAGCTTCGAAAGTCTGAGCCATGGTCTGCAAAATGCCTTATGGGAACTGGGCGGTATACCGCATCATCACCGCACAGATCGTTTGGGAAGCGCTGTTAACAAGGAAACCAACCCTGAAGAATTCACCCGTAGATATCAGGATATTATGGACCATTACAGGCTCACTCCTTGCAAAACAAACCCCTACAGCCCCAATGAAAATGGCGATGTGGAGCAGCGCAATTATCGGTTCAAAAAAGCTGTTGACCAAGCCCTTTTATTGCGAGCCCACCGGAATTTTAAAGACCGGAAAGAGTATGAGGACTTTCTGTCCAAGCTGTTTGGACAACTTAATGCTGGCCGAAAAACCCGCCTTTCAGAAGAATTGGAAGTCCTGCATCGGCTACCCAAACGGCGGATTGACTCATGTAAAAAACTGGATCTAAAAGTCGGTCCCGGCTGTACGATACGAGTCAATCACAATGTTTACTCAGTGAGCAGCAGGCTCATAGGAGAAAAAATACAGGTTCGCCTTTACATGGAATGCCTGGAAATCTGGTACGGGCAGAAAAAGGTCGACACCTTGCCACGGCTACGGGGTGAGGGGAAACACAAAATCAATTACCGGCATATCATTGACAGTCTTGTCAGAAAGCCGGGGGCGTTTGAGAATTACCGGTATCGTGATGCCATGTTTCCCACCAGCCGTTTTCGGATTGCCTATGACGGTTTAAAAGAACGCTATACTGCTCAAAGCGCTGCCTCAAGGTATCTGAAAATTTTATACCTTGCCGCAAAAGACAGTGAAGTGGCTGTAGACAGTGCCTTGATGGTTTTAATAAACGAAAGCCGTGAGATTAGCAAAGATGCGGTCCAGGGCCTTATGGAATTGAATACCCCTATTGCCAGACCGGACGATATCCATATTCCGCCGATCGATTTAAGCAGGTATGACGAACTTCTCAAGGAGGGTGCAGCATTATGAGTGATCGAGACCAGATCGTAGACCATCTTAAGGGTCTCCACATGCCGACCATGCGCCGCAGCTATGAAGAAATGGCAGATCAGGCCCGGGCGGAGTCATGGGGGTATGAACACTATCTTTTGCAACTGTTGAATCTTGAATGTGAAGTGCGTCGGCAAAACCGGATAGCACGGAATCTGAGGGCATCCAAGCTGCCACCGTCAAAGACCTTTGAAAATTTTGATAAAAAGCGCCTTCCCATTAAGGTCGCCAACCATTTGAATGTACTGATCGACGGCTCTTTTTTAAGCCGGTCTGAAAACATTTTAGCCTTTGGAAATCCGGGAAGCGGGAAAACCCATTTGTTGTGTGCCATTGGTCATGAATTGATTGCACAAGGAAAACAGATCCTTTACATCTCATGCGGTCAGCTTGTTCAGGATCTTCTGATCGCCAAAAGGGAACTTGAGTTGACAAAAAAACTCAAAAGTCTATCCAGGTTTGATGCAGTGATCATTGATGATATCGGGTATGTACAGCAAAGCCGGGAAGAGATGGAGGTGCTGTTCACCTTCCTGGCAGACCGGTATGAGCAAGGCAGCCTGATGATCACCAGCAATCTTCCATTTTCTAAGTGGGAACAGATATTTAAAGACCCAATGACGACTGCTGCGGCTATCGACCGGCTTGTTCATCACAGCATTATCTTTGAATTGAATATTGACAGCTATTGCTAAATCCAAAATTATTTGACCGTGCTTGTCCAAAGAAAAGTGGTTTTTATAAATTAAAAAAAATGCTGCCCCCGGTTGATATTCAGAAGCAGCATTTGAAGAGGATCCCATGTTAGGATCGTTTTTATAATTTTTACTTAGGTTGATGATACTTAAACCCTGCTTTTACCAAGATTTCTTCCAAAATTATACCAACCTCTCCTTTGGCCTTTAACTGATCAAGCATCCATCTTTGAATTCGGGCATTTACATGAACCCGTTTGAGATGTGACGGTAATTTTGGTTTTGGTTTTCCTCTATATCCTCCGCGCATAAAACTTACCTTTCAGCTAAGTCACGATACTTCAAAGCACTGTCATTTCTTTATCTATAGATAAGTGTAGTACGATTACCAAAAAAAATAGGCCATTTTCCCTTAAAATTTGAGCACTCAATATTTCAAGCCTATATCTTTCGCAACGTATCTAAAAAATCTACGGCTTCTTTAAAATTATAATTTTTATCAGCCATCACTATATCGATAGGATTATAGTTGGTTTCGCATCTGTAGCACCTACCCAGATTTGTTTTGGGGTTAGTTGCTGTATTGAATTCTTTACATTTCGGGCAAAGGAATCGGAAATAACCTTCAGATATTTTTGATGGTATTGCAAGGAAGATCGGAAGAGCACACGTCTGAACTCCAGTCACTCCGGAGAATCTCG
>CAXHYW010000006.1:0-22115 GCA_964021475.1 uncultured Desulfobacteraceae bacterium
CTAAGTCTTTACGAAAAATAAATATTGTTTTGAATGAAATGCTTATCTATTCGTGGGTATTCCATTTGACCAAGGATTGCTGTTATTATAGCTCCTCCAAAAAGTACCAGAAGAAAAAGATAACTTATTTTTTTTTAAATGGGTGCTGACAAAAAAACACATGACAGGATAAGTTTTTTTCAACTTGTTTTGTTAAAAATATCTTAGAAATAAATTTTCTATGGGAAAAACCGCTTGACTGGAGTATAACATCAAAAGAGTGAACAAAATCTGAAATATCCTCCTATTAAAGCAGCTTTAACATAAAAATCGATCTCAATAATAACGAAACACTAAAATAAAGAATCATCAAATTATGATCATAGATAACGCTAAAAAAGTTTTAAAAATAGAAGCCGACAGCATTTTGAATCTTATCGACAAAATTGATATCTCCTTTGAACAATTGGTAAAAGATATTTGCACCTCCCGGGGACGGGTTATCATCACCGGAATTGGAAAATCAGGGCTCATTGGCAGAAAAATTGCGGCAACTCTTAGCAGTACCGGCACCAATGCCTTGTTTCTTCATCCGGTGGAAGCGGTCCATGGAGATCTTGGCATGGTCAGCCGGGATGATGTTGTGATTGCCATTTCCAATTCTGGAGAAACCTCTGAATTGAACCAACTGCTTCCGGTTATCAAGGAGGTGGGTTGTCGCCTGGCCGGGTTTACAGGAGGGCTGTCCTCCACCATGGCACAGGTTTGTGACC
The DNA here is from genome assembly GCA_964021475.1 of uncultured Desulfobacteraceae bacterium. Taxonomy (GTDB): domain Bacteria; phylum Desulfobacterota; class Desulfobacteria; order Desulfobacterales; family Desulfobacteraceae; genus NBML01. The sequence goes on from CAXHYW010000006.1 coordinate 753, forward strand.
TGGTCATTGATACCGGAGTGGAAAAGGAGGCCTGCCCCCTTAACATGGCCCCCACCTCCAGTACTACGGCCCAGTTGGCCATGGGAGATGCCTTGGCAGTGGCGCTTATCCATGAAAAAAAATTCGATAAAAGTGATTTTATGAAATCCCATCCAGGCGGTGCTCTTGGTCAACGATTGGCCTGTAAAGTGGGTGAAATTATGTTTTCGGCAACGGATGTTCCCTGTATCTTAATGGGTAGCACCATGGCCACGGCTATTGAAGAAATGGACAAATTTAGATTGGGCGCTGTGATTGTCCTGAATCAAGCACGCCAGCTCATGGGAATTATTACCGACGGGGATATCCGGCATTGTGTTGCGGTGGGAACCTTGGGCCTAGGTCAGGTTAACGTTGATGAGATCATGACCGGAACCCCCCATAGTCTGAGTATCGATGCTTTTTTATATGAAGCGCTGAATTTGATGGAAAAGTATGAGATAACGGTGTTGCCCATTGTTGGGAAGGAAAATTTTCTGGAAGGGATTTTACATTTACATGATATTCTGGGCAAAGGATCCTTTAAATTTAATGGAGGCAGTCAATGACAACCGATGATTTCGGTACCAAAATCGCTGTTCTCGGGGAAACAAAAATCACCTCTCCCTTGAAAAGTCATGGTATTCCAGGCGAAAGCGGTACCCGGTTTATTTCAGATGATGATAGGATTACGGTTGATGTTCAGGTAGAAGCGATTGAAGGATTTCTGGGGAAAAATCAGCCCCTGCCCAGCTTTGAGCAGACAGGTCCTCGGGAAAAAATTTATTTTGATCCCAGCAAACTCAAATGTGCCATCACCACCTGTGGCGGGCTCTGTCCCGGACTCAATGATATTATTCGATCCGTGGTTCTGGAATTGTATCATATTTATCATGTTCGAAATATTTATGGAATTCGCCATGGACTCCAGGGATTTATTCCCGAATATGGGCACGATGTGATGAATCTGAACCCAGGCAGCGTTTCCGGTATCCAGGATACCGGCGGTTCCATTCTTGGATCTTCCCGGGGGATCCAGGATATCAGCATGGTGGTGGATTGTCTTGAGCGGATGAATGTGGGGATCTTGTTCATGGTGGGAGGAGACGGCACCTTGATGGCCTCCAAACAAATTGCCGATGAAATTTCAAAAAGAGAATTGAAAATATCCGTTATCTGCATACCCAAAACCATTGATAATGACATCTTTCTGGTTTCCAGGTCATTTGGCTTTGACACGGCAGTAGATGTAGCTACCCTGGCCATAAAGGGAGCCCATAATGAATCAGCGGCTTACCCCAATGGTATCGGTTTGATAAAATTGATGGGGAGGCACTCGGGGTTTTTGGCAGCAACCGCTGCCCTTGCCCAGCAGGATGCCAATTTTGTGCTCATTCCCGAAGTGGAGATTTTTCTTTATGGGAAAACAGGTTTTTTACAGGCCCTTGAAAACAGAATAAAGCAAAGAAAGCATGCTGTAATTATTGTGGCCGAAGGGGCGGGTCAAAATTTTTTCGAAGATCAGGAAACCAAATATGATGCCTCTGGCAATGTAGTGCTCAAGGATATCGGTATCTATTTAAAGGATAAGATTACTCAGTATTTCAAGGAAAAAGAGATCCCCATATCTCTGAAATATATAGATCCCAGCTATATTATCCGAAGCCTTCCGGCCAATGCCAATGACAGTGTTTTTTGCGGTTTTTTGGGAAGAGATGCTGTCCATGCAGGCATGGCAGGAAAAACAAATCTTTTGATCAGTTTCTGGAACAACCACTATGTCCATGTGCCCATGGAGGCTTCAGCCGGCAAGCGAAAAAAACTGGATCCCAGAGGACGGTTGTGGCAATCCGTATTAGAAGCCACCGGTCAGAACATGTTTTTCAATGACTGATCTCCATGAACTTTCCTCTTTTGACGGTGATCAAAAATAATTCCTTTTGAGCATTACCGGTTTTGTCAAAGTTGGTATTCCCCGTCACTCCTTCAAATATCTTGTTTCCCTGGAGAGCCTCTTTCAGGCTTTTTCTGGAGTCCACCCTCTCGTTTATGGCAGCGGTAAAGAAAATATTGGCAGTGTCATAGGCAATGGCCTCAAGAAATCCAGGACGGGTTTCATAGAGGTCGGTAAATCTTTTTTCAAATCCTGCTGTTATGGGGTTCTTGCTGTTTCCAAAGTATCCATCGGTGATCACAGCATTTTTGTTATATCCTTTTGCGCCTGTCAGAAGGCCTGGTTGGTGCCAGAGGTTGGTGCCCAAAAGCACCATGCCCGTGGCATCATTAAAGGCAAGCTGGGGAAGAATCAGATTGACCCGTGACACAGAATCCGGGATAAAAAGTGCTTGGAAATCAATTTGAACCTTTTGTTCAACGGGTTCTGAAGAATCCGTGATGTCCGATACCATTTCCCACGGAGCTACTTGCTCGGGTAGCTTAGGCATTAAATATTGGGGGACAGGATAGTATTCTCCAGTAAGTTTCTGGATGGGAATGGTAAAATCGGTTTTATCTCCATCATAGGATTCAACCCCCACAACTTCCCCGTTGAATTCATCCACCGCATTCCAGAACAATTCCATATAGCGTTGTCCATACCGTTCGTTGGGGTATAAAATGGCCATTTTTTTTAACCCGAGTTCCAGGGAAATATAGGATACCATAGAATGTACCTGCATTTCAGGGGTAATAAAATTTGAAAAAAGATAGTCTCCCTGGGAAGGGAATTGACTTTTCTGGGTCAAAGAGATGAGGGGGATACCCAGGGTTTGGGCCTGGACTCCGGCCGCATTGGGGGCCAGCAGGGGACCTAAAATACCCATTACCTTTTCCTGGTTCAACTCGGCAACACATTCGGCTGCCCTTTTTGGATTTGACTGGGTGTCCTTTATAATTACGTGAAAATTGGTGCCGTGGGTTCTTGACAGATCCTGAATAGCTAACTGGATACCTTTGAGGGCTCTTTGTCCAAAAATCTGATATCTCCCTGACAATGGCAGCAAACATCCAATGGTATCTTTTTTAAAGGAGGCAGATTTCATTGCTACTAAAAGTTCCTTGGCATCCACTACATAGGCATGGTCAGGATACGTGTCGATAAAAATTGCCAATGCCTTCCCCGCTTCCAGGTAATTGTTTTGTGTTGCCTGGTTTAATCCCAGCCAATAGAGCAAAAGAGAATGGGGAATTTTTAGGTTTTTAATCTGGAGAAACTCCTGAATAATCAGGGGGTCTGTTTTGGCCAACACCTTTTCAATCCCGGCTAAAATTTTCTCCCTATCTTGCTGTTCTGAAAGTGCTAGGGCCTGGTTATATATGAACAGAGCATCCTGATTGTTACCCTGGGACGAGAACTTCTCTGCTTCTTTCATTAGGATGGGAGTCAATAGGATCGCTTTCCCGACCTTTTCCTTTCCAACCGGCGGTTGGTCTGTGGGGTGTTTTACGGGTACCTTTGCGCATCCCCCAAGGCCGACAATAATAGCAATAGCCAGAAGCCAGCAGACCATAGGCCAACAGATTTGATTTACAGGTGTGATTAATTTGATCTTCATTTTATTTCTTGCATATTTTATGATGATTCTATCCGTGAATGGCAACATATGTTCGTGATGTATCCTTGATATAAAATTTTTCGAAGTATATGTAAAATTAAAAATTATGTCAAAAATTCTTTTCGTATATCTAATATTGGTATCGTAATTTATGAAAGAGCCAGGCCTCTTTACAAACCCCATATTTTTATCTAATATTGCAGTAGAACTTAATAATACCATAAAACAGCTCATCCTGCTCTATTTGTTAATAATGGTTATTCCTTTTTTTTAATGCCTTTCAAGTTAAAAGGAGTAAAATCGACGTTAGCTCCATACGAAAAATAAAAACATTCTTTAATAATACTTCCACTTAAATGTTTAAAGGCAAAAGGTGGTCAACATAATATTTAAAGGAGAGGCCATGAAAAAAACTTTTTTTAACCTGATTCAGGAAGTGCAGAAAGAAGGAAAATGTAGCCATTGTGGTGGATGTGTTACCTTTTGCTCCGCTATAAGTTATGGGGCTCTCTCAATGGACAGTCAGGGAAAGCCGGTCTTTAATGATATTAACAAATGCAATGAATGCGAATTATGCTATGCCATATGTCCCCAGACCCATGAGCTTGATGGGGAAATAAGAGAAAATGCCCAATGGGTAGCACCATTGGGACCCGTCATTCACTTCGCCGTTACCCGGGCAAATGATCCTGAAACTCACAGGAAAGGTACCGATGGAGGTGTAGTAACAGCCATTTTAACCCATTTGTTTAACACGGGTAAAATTGACGGGGCCATTGTTTCCAAGCCAACCCCCCACGGCCGTATCCCCTATCTCGCCAAAACTGAACAGGATATTTTAGATGCAGCCGGATCTCATTTTGGTAATTCCCAAGGAATGTACCAATTTTCCAAAGAGTATGACACCTTTTCTCCCTCCATTAAAGGATTGGGCGAACTGAAAGCGTTTCCAATGAACCGGTTGGCATTTGTCGGAACTCCCTGCCAGATTAATACCATTCGAAAAATGCAGGCATTGGGTATTGTTCCATCGGACAGCATTTCCCTGTGCATTGGACTTTTTTGTTCCGGCAATTATTTTTTCCAGGATAAATTATTCGCTCAATTAGAAGAAAAACATCAATTTTCCTATGGGGATGTGGAAAAAATAAATGTCAAAGATTCTTTTATTTTTTCCCTGAAATCAGGAAAACAGATTCAAATCCCCGTTCCGGAACTAAGACCTATAAAAAGAGGTGCCTGTGATTTTTGCGAAGATTTTTCAGCCGAATATGCCGACATTTCATTTGGTGGCCTTGGCGCTGAGAATGGATGGACAACCGCGATTATTAGAACCCCTACAGGGAAAAACGTAATGGAAGATAGTTTGAAAAATGTCCTGACTTCTTTTTCTATTGAAGACAATCCCCAATTTATTACCCAGGCAGAAGAAAAGATTTTCAATGCCTCCAACCAGAAAAAGGAACTGTTTGGGGAGAACCAAATGAACCGAAAAAAAGAGGTCCGCTTCTCCCTGTAAAAATTTAGACATTATAAGGTTGTATCAAAGCTTTCATTTGATACAACCTTAACGCAAAGTTAAGACACAAATACTTAGGGTTACCAAAAGTTACATTGTTGAAACAGGAGAGTTGATTTGAGAATAGCCATAGTTGGAGCCGGAAAAAAATGTTTATACCTGATGCAGGTTATCGATAAATATGAATTTCAAATAGTTGCCCCGGTTGTCGTGGCAGTGGCAGACATTAACAATAAAGCCCCGGGGCTTATGAAAGCCCAGGAAAGAGATCTTTTTGTAACCAATGACTACAATGATTTGTTCAAACTGGATAAGGTCGATCTCATTGTGGAGTTGACCGGAAATCTGGATATTTATAATGATATCTTATCCAAAAAAAACAATCGGGTCCGGGCCATCGCCCATACCACGGCCATGCTTTTCTGGGAGATCGATTTTGCCGCCCAAAAACACTTCAAGACCCACCAGGAACTTAGCAAAACCCAAGCCGTGTACGATGCATTAATCAATAATCTCATCCATGAAGATGTAGTGGTCATTTCTCTGGACCACAAAATCCTGGATATCAATGAAGCCTTTTTAGATAAACTTGGCCTGACCCGGGACCAGACCATAGGCAAGTGCTGCCATGAAATAACCCATCGAAATTCGGCACCCTGCTCGGGGAAAGAACATCCTTGTCCCCTTGCAGAGGTTGTAGAAACAGGCAAACCTTCCCGGACCACACACATTCATCTGGACCAGGATGGAAACAAATATCATGTCTCCATTTCCTGTTACCCCTTGGTTGAAAAGGGAGTTTTAAAAGGAGTAATTGAAGTTTCAAAGGATATCACCAAGGACATCGAGTTTGAAAAAAAGATGATGCAACAGGAAAAACTGGTTTCCATAGGAAGGCTCAGTGCCGGGGTGGCCCATGAAATAAACAACCCCCTTACCACCATCCTGACCTCATCCATGCTGATACAAGAAGATCTGGAACCAGGATCGGAAATTCACAAAGAACTTGCCATTATCAGCAACGAAGCCCTTCGCTGCCGCAAAATTGTAAAAAGTTTGCTGGATTTTGCCAGGCAAAGCAAATCATTTAAAAAATTGGATGATATTAACGAGGTGATAAACGAAAGCCTTATTCTCACACGAAAACAGGCCAAATTCAAAGACATCGTCTTAGATACCCGTCTGGCCACAAATTTGCCGTCATTGTCCATCGACAGAGATAAAATCCAGCAAACCCTTATTAATCTAACATTAAATGCCATTGAAGCAACCCCAGCTGGCGAGAGTATCCGCATCTTATCACAATATTTTGAGAAGAAGAAGGCCATAGAAATTGTCGTCAGTGATACAGGAGATGGGATTCTTCCTGAACATCTGGATAAAATTTTTGACCCCTTTTTTACGACAAAGAAAAACGGCACCGGCCTGGGGCTTGCTATCACCCATGGTATTATTGAGCAGCATGGCGGAACCATTGTCGCCAAAAGCACACCGGGTGTGGGAACGACTTTTTTTATCACATTGCCCCTGGGAAATGACCATTGAACGATGAATCGATGGTATCCATCCTTGTTATTGATGATGAGCTACAGATTTGCCGAAATTGTTTAAAAATTCTTGCCTGTCCCCAATACGAGGTTGAATATGCGCTGGATGGATTTGATGCCCTGGAACGGATGGCATCTTATCGATTTGATATTGTGATCACAGACCTGAATATGGAACGATTGGGAGGTATGGAGGTAATTGCCCGGATCAATACCGCTTTTCCCCAAACAATTGTCATTGTAATGACAGGTTATGCAAGTGTCTCATCGGCTGTTGAAGTGATGAAAATGGGGGTTTTTGATTATCTTCCCAAACCCTTTACTCCCTATGAACTCCGGGCAGTTGTTCAACAGGCTGTCGCACGAGCTGCCCTTCAACAGCAACAAAGAAGACTCATCCATCAAAAAACAAAACAAATCTCCCACCAATTGATCGGCGAAAGCCCCGGCATTAAAAAAGTGATTCAAATGGTGCAAAAAGTCGCTGCCACGGATGCCAATGTTCTGATCTATGGTGAGAGTGGTACCGGCAAGGAATTAATCGCCAGGGCAGTTCATGCCAACAGCCTCCGGAGCAAAAATGTCTTTTTTGCCGTCGATTGTGGCACCCTTTCCGAAGATCTGCTTTCTTCTGAACTATTCGGTTATGTCAAAGGCGCCTTTACCGGTGCTGACAAAGACAAACCAGGGATCTTTAAACTGGCCCACCAGGGCACGGTTTTTCTGGATGAAATCAGCAATATCTCCAGGGAAGTCCAAGCCAGGCTGTTGCGCTTTCTTGAAACAAGGGAATTTTTGCCAGTAGGAAGTACAACGGTTAAAAAAGTGGATGTCCGTTTGGTTTTTGCAACCAATAAAAAACTTGAGGAAATGGTTCAAAAAGGCCAATTCAGGGAGGATTTCTATTATCGAATATTTGTTTATCCCATTGTCATTCCCACCCTGAACAAAAGGAAAATGGATATAATGCCCATTGCCTATTTTTTTCTCAGACAATTTTCTGAAAAAATGGGCAAACAGATTACAAGATTTGATGAAAATGCGGCAACCCGATTAGTTGAATACCATTGGCCGGGGAATGTGAGACAGCTCAAAAATGTTATCGAACGCGGGGTTATTCTTTGTGAGACTTGTGTTATTTGCCTGAAAGATTTGCCCCTGCTGGGGGAAATAAGTGAAATCGATGAAATGATTGAAAGCGTTCCCAAAACAAATGACGAATTAAAAGAATTAAAAAAGAAAATTCGACAGAAAGCCACAAATAAAATTGAAAGAAATTTTATTTTAAACGCCCTGGCCAGAAACGACTGGAATGTTACCAAGGCAGCTTGTGAGACCGGTTTGCACCGGACCAATTTTCAGGCCCTCATAAAAAAGCATGGGATTTCCCGCCCCTCCCCTTCCTGAAGGAAAGAAAGCGCATCATTATCCTAAATCCAATTCTTATAGGTTAAATTACCCGGTATAATTTTTTATTATACACTGTATTTTTTTTATATACACCCTTCCCTTCCCCCTGGTAACAGGAACAAAAAGAGCGGCAACCCTCTATTTTAAATAAGTTGGGCTTTTTTCATTAACCGTTCACCTGATTTTATCTCACCAACAATACGATTTTAAGTGTATATAAATTATATACTATCTCACAAATCGCAAAAGGGTTGAATCAATAATAGAACAATAAATTTCAGATAGTTAAAGATATTTTTAACGACTGGTACGATCCCTGCATAAGAATTATTACAAGCGAAAAGTAAATCACATTAATTCTAATCTGTAAGGAGGCGTATCATGAAAAATCAAATAAAAATAATGGTCGTTGATGATGAACTGGGTATTTGTCAAAATGTCGAAAAGATCCTGACAAAAAACAATTATACAGTGGTTCACACCCAAAGTGCAGCCCACGCCCTTGAGATGATGAAAAATGATACCTTTTCTCTTCTGATTTCCGATATTGTCATGCCGGAAATGAATGGTTTGGAATTGTTAAAACAGGTCGCCAAAGAGGTGCCGAATATTAAAACGGTGATGATGACCGGATATGCATCAACCAACACGGCCGTAAAGGCCATTCGGTTAGGTGCCCTTGATTATATCCCCAAGCCCTTCACCCCGGATGAGTTAAGAACCACTGTCAGTAAGGCCTTGCTGGGCAAATTACAGGAAATTACCATCACCGATGCCGAAAGAGATGCCATTCAAGTCATGGACATTGAGTTGGACTTTGGTGGAGAAGCGGCCAGCAATCTTATTGAACCCGAAACCAAAACTATTTTGGATGAAATTGTAGAAACCTCCGAATTTTTTTGCAGTATCGGTAATATGGATTGTGATGTCATGGAAAAACTGGGCACCACTTGCAAAACCGGGATCAAAAAAAAATATTGCCCGAAACTCAAGGCCTTGGCAAAAAAGAAGGCAAAAAATGCCTCTGCATTTAATCCCAAGACCATGATCGGCATTGATCAGCCCTTTGATTATGATGAAGTGGTAGCCATTACAGGTCCTGAGTATGTTCAGCATATGGACAGAGATGGCTTTGCATTCCTTCCCTATGAGGAACTTAAAAAAGTGGATCCTTTTAAAGCCGAAACCAAACAACCCAAAATTTTTGATTCAGCTTCAGACCCCTTACTTAAAAATATTCTTGTGGTGGATGATGAGGTTTCAGTTAACAATAATATCAGAAAAATCCTTGGGAAAAATGGATTCCAGGTGGATCAGGCTGTGACAAAAGAGGAGGCCCTTGAAAAAATAAATCAGCAGCTTTATAAACTGGTTCTCCTGGATTTGAGAATGCCAGGGGTATCGGGCCTTGAACTTCTCAAGGCAGTTTCCAAGGTACAGCCCCAAGCTAGGGTGATCATCATCACAGGCTATGCCAGCATTGAAACCGCCATTGAAACCGCAAGAATCGGTGCGGTGGATTATCTTCCCAAGCCGTTTACCCCGGATGAACTGAGAAATGTTGCCGAAAGAGCCTATACACTGGCCGCATAATTTTTTGAATCGCAACTATCAAAAAAAACAATCCCCCCTGAATTCGCACAAAGTGCAGACCCAGGGGGGATTATTTTTTAACTTTTTTTTAAAATAACCGGGTTATTTCAAAAAGCTTTCTACCAGTTCAAAGGCTTTATCCGTCTGTGAGGGTTCAAGCCAGATTAAATCCTTTTCCTTGTTGAACCAGGTAAATTGACGTTTGGCATACCGGCGGGTATCCCGTTTCAAGAGCCGGACTGCTTCCTTAAAATCAATTTCCTGTTTTAAAAACATTCCCATGTGCCGGTATCCAATAGATTGCATGGATTTAAGATCCAGAGAATAACCTTTTTCAATTAAAGATTTAACTTCATCAAGCAGCCCCTGGCGGATCATGATATCCACCCGCTGGTTTATTCTCTCATATAAGATTTTTCGATCCATGGTAAGACCTAGGGTCAGACTCTGGTATTTGTCTTCCTTAAAATCATGGGATTTATGGCTTTCGGAAATCGGGTTCCCCGTTGTCTGAAACACCTCAAGGGCGCGAATGACCCTGAAACTATCATTGGGGTGAATCTTTTGAGCGGCAATGGGATCACACAGGTGTAATTGTTCATGAAGATATAGATTGCCCTTTTCCTGATTTAGTAAGGTTAAATCTGACAAAGTCTTTTCACACACAGGCTGGGCCCGGAAAAGTCCATGGAGCAAGGCCCTCATATATAGCCCTGTGCCCCCTGTGATGACCGGAAGCTTATCTCTATTATATAGGGACGCGATTATCCCATCTGCCTGGGTTGCATAAAGACCGGCATCAAACTCCTCTTTTGGGTCTAGAAAGTCAACCAGGTGATGGACAGCCATGGCACGTTCATTCTCATCGGGCTTGGCCGTTCCAATATTCATATGTTTGTAGATCTGCATCGAATCCGCACCGATGATCTCTCCATTGAAATTTTGGGCGATGGCAATGGCAAAATTAGTCTTGCCAATACCGGTGGGTCCACAGATTGTGACGATTTTTTTCATACCTTTTTGTGTATTTTACCTTTTATCCGATAATGGTTGACAAGATTTGACAGAAAGCTTTATAACATAGTTTTTTAATTAATAAAAATTAATTAAAAAACTGTGGTATAGCCTATTGACAGTTATTATAAGATAAACCTAATTTTGATTTTGGATGATTAAAAACAGGAGATAAATAATAATGAACTCAGAGAAAATCGGATCAATTGTGGTAATTGGCGGCGGTATTTCCGGCATGTTATCTGCCCTTGATCTAGCAAATTCCGGGTACTATGTCTATTTGGTGGAAAAGAGTCCGTCCATTGGCGGTGTCATGTCCCAACTTGACAAAACTTTTCCAACAAATGACTGTGCCATGTGAATTATTTCCCCCACACTGGTCGAGGTCGGCCGGCACTTAAACATTGAACTAGTCACCTACGCGGACATTGAATCCATTGAAGGCACAGCAGGAAACTTCAAGATAAAGATCAAAAAACGCGCTCGAAGCATATACACAGATCGCTGTACCGGATGTGGTGCCTGTGTTGAAGCCTGCCCTGTTACCCAACAGGTTCCTGCTGCATGAGGCATAATTTTAAATTAATGTTTCAAACATTAACCTTGTACCGATTTAACCTGCATATTTTTTATTAAAAGGTCTTTTTATGGCAAACGAAATAACGATTGAATGGGATAAAATCAACGAGATAATTGAATTATATGGCTCAAATCCTGAAAATCTGCTGATGATTATGCAGGATATTACTGAGTTATATAATTATGTCCCCCCGGAAGTTATCCCCCATCTAAAAGAAAAGCTGAATGTCAAAGAAAGTTTGATCTACAGTGTCGCCACTTTTTATAGCACCATCTCTTTAGAACCCAGAGGTAAGCATATTATCCATGTCTGTACCGGAACCGCCTGTCACATATTGGGTGCCGGAAAGATAATGGATGCCTATAAAGAGGAATTGAAAATAGACGAGGGGCAAACAACCGAAGATGGACAATTTTCCCTGGAAGGTGTCCGGTGCATCGGATGCTGTGCATCCGGGCCAGTTCTTACGGTTGATAAAGAAATCCATGGTGGCCTTGATCGATCCAAAGCGCTTGATATATTGGAAACATATAAGGAAACCTCTGAGGTAGAAGGGGGTTAAATAATAATTATGGTAAAACTTACGAGTATTGACGCCTTACAAAAGCATAGAGATTCCATCATAAGTGAGAGAACCAGCCAAAACAAAAGACTGATCTCTTTGTGTGCTGGCTCCGGCTGCGCTGCATACGGTACCTCCGGTGTATATGATGAGCTGTTAAACGAGTTGAACAAACATGGTCTCCAGGATAAATTTGAAGTCAAATTAACAGGTTGCCATGGGTTTTGTGAAAAAGGGCCCATCATGGTTATCCATCCTGAAGGGATCTTTTATTCAAAATTAAAAAAAGAGTACATGGCCGAAATTGTAGAAAAAACCCTTAAAAATGGGGAGCTTGTCCAGGCCCGTCTCTTTAAAATAGAATCAACCAAGAAAAAGGTTTCTTTGGAAAAAGAGATTCCTTTTTACAGCCTACAGCAGCGGGTTATCCTTGGGAGTAACGCCAAAATTGATCCCACAAACATTGATGACTATATCTCTGTTGGCGGCTATAGCGCCCTGGCAAAAGCGCTTTCGGACATGACACCCACGACTATATTAGAGGAAATAACCAAATCAAAATTAAGGGGCCGCGGCGGCGGGGGATTTCCTGCAGGGGTGAAGTGGAAAACCTGTGCCAAATTTGACGGTCCGAGATATGTGATTTGTAATGCCGACGAAGGGGATCCAGGGGCTTATATGGATCGAAGTATTCTGGAAGGCAACCCCCACAGTGTGCTGGAAGGCATGATCATCGGAGCTCTTGCCATGGGTTCAACCCGGGGATATGTTTATGTCCGCCATGAGTACCCCCTGGCGGTGAAAAACCTTTCCTTGGCTATTGAACAAATTCGAGAATATGGATTGCTTGGCAAAAATATTCTGGGTACGGATTTTGACCTGGATATCACCATCAGTCGCGGCGGTGGTGCCTTTGTTTGTGGTGAATCCACGGCTCTCATGGCATCCCTGGAAGGCAAACCTGGCCGACCTAAGGCAAAATATGTCCACACCGTTGAAAAGGGATTCAAGGATGGCCCCACCTGCCTGAATAATGTTGAAACCTGGGCAAATGTACCCACCATCATCAACCGTGGGGCTGACTGGTATTGCACCATCGGTACAGAACATAGCAAGGGGACCAAAATTTTCTCCCTTGTGGGCAAGGTGGTGAACACAGGCCTTGTGGAAGTTCCCATGGGAACCAGCCTTCGTACTATTATCTTCGATATTGGTGGCGGCGTACCCAAAAAGAAAAAATTTAAAGCCGTTCAAACCGGCGGTCCATCCGGTGGCTGTATCCCTGAAGCCCACCTGGACCTGGGCGTGGATTTTGATGAACTTTCCAGGGTGGGGTCCATCATGGGATCCGGTGGCATGATTGTCATGGATCAGGATACCTGCATGGTTGAAGTTGCCCGGTATTTTGTGGAGTTTCTCCAGGATGAATCCTGCGGTCAGTGCAACCCCTGCCGGGAAGGATTAAAACAGATGCTTGAAATTCTGACAAGGATCTGCGACGGAAAAGGCCGTGAAGGGGATATAGAGCTTCTGGAGGAATTGGGAGCCATGATTGAAAAATTTTCCCTGTGTGGCCTTGGTACATCAGCACCCAATCCGGTTCTGTCAACGATTCATTATTTCCGCGACGAATATGAAGCACACATAAATGATAAAAAATGTCCCGCCGGTGTTTGCAAGCCTCTTTTCCATCTGGAAATTGATGAAACTGCATGTACTGGCTGTACTCTGTGTGCAAAAAAGTGCCCTCATCAAGCCATCACCGGCACGAAAAAGGAACCCCATATTCTGGATCAGGCAAAATGTATCAAATGTGGAATATGCTACGACAATTGTAAGTTTAATGCCATTGTCATTAAATAATCATGCCGCAATTATACATGATAAAATCCTAATAATCATTTGGATGCAGGAAGGTTAAACCCATGATTACTTTTAAATTAAACGGCAAAACAGTACAGGGCGAAGAGGGTCAGTATGTCATTCAGGTAGCTGAAAAATACGGCATAACCATTCCCACACTTTGCCATCATAAAGCTCTTGATCCGGCCGGAATGTGCCGGATCTGCACCGTGGAAATGTTTGACGGCAGAAGGACAAAGTATGTAACGGCATGCAACTATCCCATCTGGGAAGGCATGGAAATCAACACCGATACAGAAACGATTCACCAGGGTCGAAAACTCATTATTGAGACACTATATGCCCGATGTCCCGAGGTCCCCCTGTTAAAAAAACTGGCCAAGCAATACAATATTGATGCGCCTCGTTTCAAAAAAGAAGGGGATGATTGTATCCTGTGCGGCCTGTGTGTGCGCATGTGTGATAAAATGGGCAACAGCGCCATTAATTTCACCGGCCGGGGCGTGGATCTTAAGATCAACACTCCCTTTGGACAAAAATCTGATGTCTGCATGGCATGTGGTGCATGTGCCTCGGTTTGTCCCACCGGTCACATCAGTCTTGAAAAAATCAAGAATGAATATACCAAAGCAAATCCATTTCTTATTCCTTCGGAATATGAGATGGGTCTTAAGGGCAGAAAACCGGTTTACGTGCCCTACGCCCAGGCAGTCCCCAACACTCCTGCCATTGATCGGGATGTGTGTATCCATTTTAAAACCGGCGGGTGCAAGGTGTGTGCTGAAATTTGTCAAATGGATGCCATCGATCATACCATGCAAGATGAAATCATCGAGATCGACGCTGGGGCGGTGGTATTATCCCCTGGGTTTGAACCCTTTGATCCGTCCAAATTTGACAATTACGGATATGCAAACCACCCCAATGTTATGACCGCCATGGAGTTTGAGAGAATTCTTTCGGCATCGGGTCCAACATCTGGTCATTTAACCAGGCAGTCCGATGGTAAAGAACCTAAAAAAGTGGCCTGGTTCCAATGTGTGGGGTCAAGGGACATGAACAAATGCGACAACAAGTATTGTTCATCTGTCTGCTGCATGTACGCCCTCAAGGAAGCCGTCATTGCCAAGGAACATGCCGGAGATGACTTAGATTGCGCCATCTTCTACATGGATATGCGAACCCATGGCAAGGATTTTGAGCGATATTACAACAGGGCCAAGGACCAGGGAATTCGATTCCAGAGAAGCCGCGTCCATACGGTTGTGCCCGTCGGTGATACCGGAGACCTCATGATCACCTATACAAGTGATGATGGGAAAAATATTGAAGAAATTTTTGACATGATCGTTCTGTCCATTGGTCTGGAAATTTCTCCTGAAATCGTTGATATGGCCAAAAAACTGGGCATTGAACTCACCGACGGAAATTTTGCCAAAACCACCACCTTTAAACCGGTGGAAACCAACAGAAAAGGCATCTTTGTTGCCGGTGCTTTCCAGGGACCCAAGGATATTCCCCAGGCAGTTGTGGACTCCTCTGCTGCTGCTGGAGAAGCTGGCGCAATGCTTGCCAGTGCCAGAAATACGCTGACCAAAATTCCCGAGGTAATTCCGGAAACAAATATTGTGGGAGAACGTCCCAGAATCGGCGTATTTGTTTGTAAATGCGGTACCAATATCGCAGGGGTTGTAAATGTTCCAGAAGTCCGGGACTATGCCGCATCCCTGCCCTATGTTGAATATTATACAGATTCTCTTTATTCATGTTCCCAGGATACCCAGGAGAGCATGAGTCAGATTATCAAGACCAATAAACTCAACCGAATCGTGGTGGCGGCCTGTACCCCTAAAACCCATGAGCCGCTTTTCCAGGAAACCCTGATCAATGCCGGATTGAATAAATATTTATTTGAAATGACCAATATCCGGAACCATGCTTCCTGGGTTCATAAAGACTCACCGGATCTTGCCACACAAAAAGCCAAGGATCTGGTGCGCATGGCGGTTGCCAAGGTGGCACTCATGGAACCCCTGGAAGAAGCGGAACTTCAGGTCAAACCCGTTGCCATGGTCATCGGCGGTGGGATTTCCGGTATGGTAGCTGCCAAAAATCTGGCGGAACAGGAGTATGAGGTGCATCTTATTGAAAGGGATACAAAACTCGGGGGACAAGCCAACAAGCTTTATCACACCTATAAGGGTGAAATGATTGCCGATGAGCTTGCCCTTTTGGTCAAGGATGTACAAAACAATGAAAAAGTTCACATCCATCTCAACACAAGTCTTGAAAATGTGGAAGGATTTGTGGGCAGTTTCAAATCAGAGCTGTTAACCGAGGAAAAAACATCCTCCCTTGAACACGGAGTTGCAATTATTGCAACAGGTGCACATGGGTCAACTCCTACTGAATACAGTTATGGAAAGGATGATCGGATCATCACCAGCCTGGATCTGGACAAACGATTCATAGAAAAGGACCCTGCCCTCAAATCCATTGGGTCAGCGGTATTTATTCAATGTGTCGGGTCCCGGGAAAAGGAACGTCCCTATTGCTCCAGGGTATGCTGTACCCATTCCATAGACAATGCATTGGAATTGAAGAAAATCAATCCTGAAATGTCAATTTTTATCCTCTACAGGGACATCAGAACCTATGGGGAGCGGGAATATAAGTATCAGCAGGCACGTGAGGCCGGGATCATCTTTATCCGGTACTCTGTGGACAATAAACCCAAAGTGTCGATACAGGATGGAAAAGTGCTTATCAGCACAATAGATCACGTGCTGGGTCGGCCCATGGAAATTCAGACCGATCTTGTGACCTTGGCCACGGCCATTGTTCCCAATAAAGATGAACGCTTGGCCAACTTCTTCAAGGTGCCCCTTAATGAAGACGGGTTCTTTGTGGAAAGACACGCAAAACTGGGGCCGTCGGAATTTGCAACCGATGGTGTTTTCCTTTGCGGACTTGCCCACTATCCAAAACCCATTGACGAAGCCATTGCCCATGGCCAGGCAGCTGCATCAAGAGCGGTTACCCTGCTGGCAAAAGAAACCGTGCATACCAGCGGTAATGTGGCTGCTGTTGACCCAATGGCATGCAGCTCCTGTGGGGTTTGTGTATCCATCTGCCCTTACTCGGCTCCTGCCTTTGAAACCGACGGCCGGTTTGAGGGAACCGCCCAGATCAATCCGGTTTTGTGCAAAGGATGCGGTTTATGCGTAGCCTCCTGCAGGTCCGGTGCCATCCGTCTTAAGGGTTTTGACACAAATCAGATATTTGCACAAATCTTTGCGCTGAATGAAGCGGTATAAGGAGAGTTCAATAATGACACAAAACAATAATACAAAAATCGTTGCGTTCCTGTGCAATTGGTGCAGCTATGGCGCTGCCGATCTAGCTGGCGTCAGCAGGATGCAATACCCTGCCGATATCCGGGTCATCCGAATCCCCTGCACAGGGCGGTTAAGTCCAAAATTTATGCTGTCTGCCTTAAGGGAAGGCGCTGATGCGGTTTGGGTGTCCGGCTGACATCCTGGTGAATGTCATTACCTGGATGGTAATTATTATGCACGCAGGAAATTTGCTTTAATGGGCAATCTTTTGGAGCACATGGGAGTCGAAAGGGACAGAATTCATTTCTCCTGGATCTCTTCGGCTGAAGCCACGAAATTTGTGGACGTGGTCAGGGAAATCTCCGAAAAGGTAAAAGCGCTGGGGCCCAATAAGAAATTTGTAAAGGACTATAACTAAAAAGGTTATTTTTATGGATACCTGTATAAAAAAAATCAGGGAGCTTGCAGCTGACCTCCTTGAACGAGGGGAAGTGGAACGCGTGATTGGTTTTGCCAAGGGAACCATTCCCATGGCAACCAGTCCCATTGCCGTTGGATCAAAGCAGGAGATCGAAAAACTTGTTTTTAATTCAACCTGCGGACTGAACCTTGCCAATTATGCTAGAAAACAAAAGGGCAAAATAGCCATTATTGCCAAGGGATGCGATTCCAGAAATCTTGTCACCCATATTGTTGAAAATCAAATTCAACGGGAGCAAATTGTCATTATAGGCGTTCCCTGTTCCGGCATGGTGGATAAATTTAAAATAGCCGCTCTCTTTAAAGATGAGATCACAGGATTTGAAGAAGCGGATGACACCCTGACAGTTTCGTCATTGTCCTTGACCCAAACCCTAAAAAAACAAGATTATTTAAGGGAAAACTGTTCGCTTTGTACCCACAAAAACCCGGTGCTCTATGATGTTCTGGCAGCAGATCTTATGGAAGAACAAGTGCTTGAGAACCCATTTCCCGACGTGGACCGCATTGAAGCCCTGGACCCCGATGATAAATGGCAGCATTTTTCCGACCTGACAAAAAATTGTATTCGGTGTTATGCCTGTAGAAATGCCTGTCCCATTTGCTATTGTCCCACTTGTTTTGTGGACGAAGCTGGCCCCCAGTGGGTTGGGAAAGGACAAAATAAAACTGATGTGGACACCTTTCACTTTTTAAGGGCCTTCCATTGTGCAGGAAGATGTACCGATTGTGGTGCGTGTGTTGAAGCCTGCCCCATGGGGATCAATGTCAGGGATTTTACGCGAAAGCTGAACAAAGATGCTTTGGAATTTTTTGGCTGGGAAGCCGGTCTTGATATCAGTAAGCGGCCTCCTCTTGATTCGTTTAGTCCTGAAGATCCCAATGATTTTATCAAGTAAATAAAAAGGGCATACAATGAAATTTATAACAATTGATAAAAAGGACTGGGCCAAAGGCATTGATAAATCCCGTAAGACCTATCAGCTTTTTGGCCCGGTTAAAGATAAAAACGGGTGTAAAATAAAGGCACTTGATGCAGATGTTGTACCGGATATGGATTACCATGAGTCGGTCATGTCGGCAAAATCGGTGCTGTTCCCCCAGACTGAGACCATTTTAACCACAAGCCTCAATGAAGCCGTTGATGATCACCATATCATGAAGCGGGCCGAGAATACCTACACCCCCCGTGCGGTTTTGGGTATCAGACCCTATGATGCAAAAGCCATCCTCTTGGTAAAAATGAACTTTGACACAGATGACTATAGAGATCCCTATTGGTGTGACGCCTATGAAGCCACCACCCTGGTGGGTCTTGGTATCACCAAACCCGGTCCCTTTGATTTTTCTACATCCGTTGACTGCGGTCCTTTTTGTGAAGAAGGACTGGATATCCTGCTGGCAGATCTTGATGACAAATTTTTGGCAAAGGTTCTAACACCCAAGGGAGAGGCATATGCTGTTGCCTGCGGGTTTGAGACCACGGCTGATGATAAGGAAAGCCAGGCCCTGTTTGATATCCTGCGAAAAGAAGCGGAAAAAAACATTTCCGCAAGCATTGAGACAGATAAGCTTTCGGAAAAAGTTCTTTTGGATCTTCACGAGGCCCCCTTCTGGGATGATGTGGCATTTTCCTGTATTAATTGCGGCACTTGCACCTATGTCTGCCCCACCTGCTGGTGCTTTGATATCCAGGATGAGGCCAAGCAAAAGGAAAGTTCCCGGTTTAGAAACTGGGATACCTGCATGTCTCCTTTATTTACCCGCCATGCCACAGGACACAACCCCAGAGGCGTCAAGGTTCAAAGAGTCCGGCAGCGGTTCATGCATAAACTCAAATACTTTCTGGATAAATATGACCAGGGAATCATGTGTGTCGGATGCGGTCGGTGCGTAAAAAGTTGTCCGGTTAACATCGATATTCGTAAAGTTGCCCATACCATGAACACTTTTGAGAAAAAAGATTAGCGAACAAAAGGAGCCAAATACATGGAAAACCCCTATATGCCGTATCCAGTTCGCATTGATGACATCCAAATTGCAACTGAAGACAAATCCCTTAAAACATTCACATTTGTTTTTCTCAATGAAGGGGATGAAGAAAAATTTGCTTACCATGCCGGACAATTTGCAGAATTATCCATTCCCGGTGTGGGAGAAATTCCCATTGGGATTGCGTCATCCCCGGTTGAAAAAGGATTTGTAAAATTTACTGTTTTCAGAACCGGTGTGGTTACCTCTCATCTTCACAACATGAAAATCGGAGATATCATGGGAATCCGCGGCCCCTTGGGCAACTGGTATCCCTGGGATAAGCTTGAAAACAAAAATGTGGTCATCATTGGCGGCGGATTTGCCTTTACTACCTTAAGATCTTCCATTGTTTACATGCTGGATCCGGCCAACCGGCCCAAATTTAAAAACATTGATGTGGTCTACGGGGCCAGGTCTCCGGGCATGCTTCTTTACCGGGAAGAGTTGTTTGAATGGGAAAAGCGGGATGATATCAATATGCATATCACAGTAGATGGTACCGATGACCCTGACTGGAAATACCATACCGGATTTGTTCCCCAGGTGGTTGAACAAAATGCGCCCAAGGCCGATGATGATACCTATGCGATCATCTGTGGTCCGCCCATTATGATTAAATTCACCCAGCCATCCCTTACCCAACTTGGGTATAAACCCCACCAGATTATCATGTCTCTGGAAAACAGAATGAAGTGTGGTATCGGGATGTGCGGACGGTGTAATATTGGAAAAGAACTGGTGTGTAAAGACGGGCCCGTCTTTACTCTTGATGAAATCAACCAGACCCCGAAAGAGTATTAAATATACCGCTTTTGGGGAGGGTGATTTTTTCAAAATATACCTATTCTTTGTTGACAAGTATTCGATGCTGGGATATGTTTAGTTTTCAATTATCGATGCGACTATTGAAGCCAAGACAGTATGTCTTAAAATGATAGAAAAAAAAACTATTTACTGGAGGAATTTTTAATGGCAAACATTGAGTTTAACGGGAAGACATTTGATATAGATGAAGATGGATTTCTTCTTGATTACAACACGTTTTCTGATGAGTGGGTTGACTATGTAAAAGGCCAGGAAGGAATCGAAGAGCTGAATGACGAACATTGGCAGCTGATTAAAGTTCTTCAGGACTACTACGAAAAAAATGGTATCGCTCCCATGGTTCGTGTTCTCTCCAAGCTTACAAAATTCAAACTGAAACACATCTATGAATTGTTCCCCTCAGGACCTGGTAAAGGTGCCTGTAAAATGGCCGGTCTTCCTAAACCGACCGGATGTGTATAGTTCATTAAATACGTATCCACCTTTTTTTTAGTTGATAAAGGCCCTGTTTCTTCAAACAGGGCCTTTATTATTAACAGCTTTTGGAGTTGAGTATGCCCTTACTTGATGATACCAACAAAAAAATTCTTAACAGCATCCAGCTTGATTTCCCCATAGATCCCAGACCTTTTAAAAAAATCGCAGAAAAGCTGGATCTTTCCGAAGACGAGCTTTTAGACAGAATCAACACCATGAAAGAGGAGATGCTGATCCGAAGAATCGGGGGAAATTTCAGCCCTGATAGGCTAGGTTATCATTCAACTCTTTGTGCTGCCATGGTGGACGAAGATAAAATTGACCTGTTCACCCAAACGGTCAACACCTATTCAGGGGTTACCCATAATTACCGGCGAGATCACCATTTTAATATCTGGTTTACCTTTATCGCCCC
This sequence comes from uncultured Desulfobacteraceae bacterium, assembly GCA_964021475.1. Lineage (GTDB taxonomy): Bacteria > Desulfobacterota > Desulfobacteria > Desulfobacterales > Desulfobacteraceae > NBML01. Next base: position 21,982 of record CAXHYW010000006.1, read on the forward strand.
TTCTGTGGATATCATCAAGCAAAGCCTTGAAGAAATTTCCGCTAAAACCGGAGTGAAAACCATATTAAACTTACCGGCTACACGGGTGTTTAAAATTTCTGCCAATTTCAAGGTATGAACAATCTAAAGGTTGC